>NATI01000046.1 GCA_002085265.1 Candidatus Omnitrophica bacterium 4484_49
CATTTTGGTCCTGATGATGCTGCGCAGGTTAGGGTGGAAGACAAAAACTTCACATTCAATCCCTTTATTTTTAAAGTTAAGTTATTTCTGGGTAGAAGTTACATTTATAGGTATCTGGTCACACTCTCCTTGAGATATCGCCGGAGGAAAGAGGAATTGAAACCAAGAGTCAGTCCTCAGGATTACAAAGCTAATTTGAGGAAGATATATGAGCTGTGCAATCAGAGAGGTATAAAAGTAGTCTTCATTAGCCCTTTATTATGGATAGATGGGCGATATTCTAAAGTAGATAATCCTAGTGAATATTCTCCTCCGGAAGGAGTTATTACAGTTGACTTATATGATATTTTTTCTCGATATCCAGATGGGGGAAAATTCTTTGTAGATAACTGTCATCCTACTCCTGCAGGTCATAAGGTAATAGCGGAAGCATTGTTCCCGAAGATAAAAACAATAGTAGAAACCTTGATTTCAAAAAGGTAAAGATGAAAAAGAAGATAGCCATTGGCTTATTAAGTATAATAATTTTCTTGGGGACAGCAGAGATTGTATGCCGACTTTTAAATACCCCTCCTTATTCCAGTGAACAGTATTTTATTTTTGATATCTGTGGAGAGTTATTGGGAGAATATGACCCCCTCTTATTCTGGCGTCTAAAAGATGTAAAACCTGATTTTGCACAAGCGGATTATAAAATTATCTGTCTTTCTGATTCGGTATCCGTAATGTATGGAGGGAATAGAGAATATCCTAAAATGCTGGAAAATTTGCTTAATGGAAAGTTTCCTGAAGTGAAGTTTAAAGTGTTTAATGCTGGAGTCCCGGGATACACTTCTTATCAAGGGTATGTTTATTTAAGGGAGGAACTGATGGCTTATCATCCTCATTTAGTGATAGTTAATTTTGGGCCTAACGACCACAGTTATGCCATTAATGGTATTCCTGATAAATATCAGAGGTGCCATGTCAGTATTCTGGATAAGATTTTGGGTTGGAGTAAATTTTATCAAGGTTACAAAAGATTTATACTTCATGTAATTAGGGAAAAAAAGAAAAGTGCGAGAGCCAAAATTTTCCGAGTTTCACCTTATGATTTCAGACAGAATCTGGAAGCCATAATCGAACTTTGCGGAGAGAACAACTGTAAAGTAATATTACTCACTTCTCCTTATTTGGATAAAAACCAAGAGTGGGTGGCTATTCATAGGCGATACAATGATATAATTAGAAATCTCGCTCAGGAAAATAATATCCCCTGTCTGGATCTGGCAGATTTTTTTAGTACCCGGCCTGATTTATTCATAGAACCTGAAAGAGATCATGTGCATATAAATATGAAAGGGTATTGGATAATTGCACGAGGTTTATTTGAAATGATAAAAAGACAGATTCAATAATTTTTCACTTCTCATAATAAGATTGATTTTCTATTTTTGTTCTGTATAATATTTCTCAATGGATTCTGGGGTAGAGAAGGATGGCTGGTTACTTTCAGGGAATGAAGCAGTTGCACAAGGTGCTTATGAGGCAGGTTTAAAATTTGCTTCTGCCTATCCCGGGACTCCCTCCTCGGAAATTTTAGAATATCTTGCTCAGTTTGATGAGGTAGATTGTCAGTGGTCAGTTAATGAAAAGGTTGCTTATGAAGTTGCGTTGTCAGCCGCAATCGGTGGCATCCGTTCCCTTTATGCTTCCAAACATGTAGGCGTAAATGTAGCAGCAGATCCCTTGATGACTTCTGCTTATGTGGGAGTAAATGCGGGATTTGTCGCTGTTAGTTGTGATGACCCCAATATGCATTCTTCTCAGAATGAGCAGGATAATAGATTTTATGCCTTAATGGCAAAAATTCCTCTCATTGAACCTTCCTCTCCCGGCGAAGCCAAAGAATTTATAAAAAAGGCATTTATTATAAGCGAAAGATTTGATACCCCGGTACTTTTCAGAATGACCACCAGAATTTCTCACAGTAAAGAAGTCGTGAAATTTAACACTCGTCGAGATGTTGGTCCCAGGGAATTTAAAATAGATATAAAAAAATATGTTATGGTTCCCAGAAATGCCTATCTCAGACATATAATTTTGGAGGAGAGACTGCAAAGGTTAGAAAAATTTTCTAATCGCACCTCACTTAATAAAATCGAATGGGGCAAAAAATCCCTAGGGATAATTGCCAGTGGGGTAACGTATCTTTACGCTAAGGAAATGTATCCTGATGCTTCATTCCTGAAACTGGGATTTAGTTTTCCCCTTCCTGCTGAAAAGATAAAGTTTTTCAGTAGCAAGGTGAGAGCACTTTTTGTAATTGAAGAACTGGAGCCATTTCTGGAAATGCAGATAAAAAGTTTGGGGATAAAGATAAAAGCCAAACACAGAAGTTTTAGAATAGGAGAGCTAAGACCAGAATATATTCCTGAAATCATAAAAGGGAAATCCAAGAAAGAGATTTCAGAAAAAGCCAGGAAGCCCCTCATGTGCCCGGGTTGTCCTCACCGACCTGTTTTCTGGGTTTTAAAAAAGCTCAAGGCCACAGTTGCAGGTGATATAGGTTGTTATACTCTGGGAGCAAGTTCTCCTCTTTCTACCCTTCATAGTTGTCTGTGTATGGGAAGCGGTGTGACGTTTCAGGAAGGATTCCGGCATGCCCTTAAAGATGGCAAAATTGTGGGAGTAATTGGTGATTCTACATTTATACATTCGGGGATAACCGGACTCATAAACTCTGCTTACAATAAAGTAAAAGGCGTAATAATAATTCTGGACAATAGAACTACAGCCATGACCGGGCTTCAGGACCATCCCGGAACCGGTAGGACATTGAAAGGAGATAGAACCAATCATCTGGATCTGGAAAAACTCTGTCTGGCATGTGGTGCCGATACTGTGGATGTCATAGATCCTTATGAGGTGAAAGAACTGGAAAATATCCTGCGGAAAAGATTAGCAGAAGATAGTCTTTCAGTCATCATTACCAGGAGAGAATGTATCCTTTTATCAAAACACAGAAATAATCCCCCTAAATACTTAAAAGAAAATTGTAACAGATGCGGGATGTGTTTGATGATTGATTGTCCGGCTTTAACGCAGGATGAGGAAGGATATATTGTTTTAAATGAAAATTTATGTACGGGATGCAATCTGTGTGTGGAGGTGTGTAAATTTCAGGCGCTGATAAAGAATGCAGGATAATATTAATATACTTTTTGTAGGTATAGGAGGACAGGGGGTTCTTAAGGCCTCAGAGATAGCGGGTCTGGCTGGTATGTTTGCTGGTTATAAAGTCAAAAAATCAGAAGTGCATGGGATGTCTCAAAGAGGAGGGTCGGTGGAATCTCATTTGAGAATTGGGAGGAGGATTTACTCCCCCCTCATTCCTAAGGAAAGAGTGGATTTTTTAGTTGGGTTTGATAAAAACGAAGCTCAAAAAGCAAGGTGTTATTTGAAAAAAGGAGGATTAGATCTAAGCGAAAAGCTGGATTTAGTCTTGAAAGAATTGCAGAATTTTCGTAGTTTAAATGTATGTTTTCTGGGAATTCTTTCTTGCTATCTTCCGGTAAAGGAGAAGTATTGGCTGAAAGCAATTGGGGCAGAGATAAGAAAGGAATATCTGAAGTCGAATATTGCTGCTTTTTATCTCGGTAGAAAAATAGGAGGTGGTGTATGATCTGGAATGAAAAATACGAATGTATGGACCCCCAGGAGTTGAAAAATATTCAGTTGGAGAGATTAAGAAATGTTGTAAACTACGTATATGAAAAAGTTCCTTTTTATAAAAACAGGCTCAATACTTATGGTGTGCACTGGAAGGATATTAAATCCCTATCGGACATCAAGAAATTACCATTTACCACTAAGGAAGATTTGAGAGATAACTACCCTTTTGGTTTATTTGCCAGACCGTTAAATGAAATGAAAGAAATCCATGTTTCCAGCGGTACGACAGGTAATCCTACAGTTGTTGGTTATACTCGTGAGGATATCGAGCTCTGGATGGAAGTAATGGCTAGGGCGATTGCCTGTGCTGGAGGAAACCCTGGAGATATGATTCAGATCGCCTATGGATATGGTCTATTTACTGGAGGGTTAGGTTTCCATTATGGTGCGTTAAAAATGGAGTTGACGATTATACCTACATCATCTGGACAGACGAAGAGGCAGTTGAAGCTCATGCAAGATTTTAAACCCCGGATTTTAGCCTGCACCCCCAGTTATGCCCTATATATGGTTGATGAGGCTAAGGAGATGGGAATGGAGCCTAAAAATAGTTCTTGGGAGATAGGAATTTTTGGAGCTGAGCCCTGGAGCGATTCCATCCGGAAGGAAATAGAAGAAATCTGGAACATGACCGCACTTGATGTCTATGGACTATCGGAGATAATTGGCCCTGGAGTTGCTCAGGAGTGTTCTTATAAAGATGGACTTCATATTTTCTGGGATGTTTTTTATCCCGAGGTTATAAATCCTGAGACTGGAGAAGAAGTCAAGGAAGGAGAAGATGGAGAACTTGTCATTACAACTTTGACAAAAATCGGTATGCCCCTTTTGCGATACAGGACACGGGACATCGTGAGTATTAAATATGACAGATGTAAATGCGGAAGGACTTCTCCCCGGATAAGTAAGATAAAGGGCAGGACCGATGATATGATAGTGGTTCGAGGTATAAATGTATTCCCTTCTCAGATTGAACACGTGCTTTTAGGAATCGAGGGAACTCAGCCCCATTATCAGATAATTGTTGATCGTAAGGCCCACTCCTTAGACGAACTGGAGATATGGGTGGAGGTGGAGGAAAAGATTTTTTCAGATGAGGTGAAAAAACTGGAGGAGTTGCAGGAGAAGATAAAAAAGGAAATAGAGTCAGTTCTGGGAATCATTATAAAGGTTAAGCTTGTGGAACCTAAAACAATTGAGAGAAGTATGGGTAAGGCCAAGCGGGTTATTGATAAAAGGCAATTATAAACAGAGGAGGGCAGAATGAAACTTAAGCAGATATCAGTATTTTTGGAAAACAAAAAAGGGAGGCTTCATGAAGTGTGCGATATTTTAGGTAAAAATGATATTAATATTCGGGCATTGACTATAGCAGAAAGTGAGGATTTTGGAGTATTGCGGATGATTGTGAATAAACCCGAGCAAACTCTTGAGATCCTGAGGGAGAAAGGTTTTGTGGTCAGATTCTCAGATACAGTTGCAGTTGAAGTTGAGGATAAACCAGGAGGACTGGCTGAAGTGTTGAAGGTTCTTAGGGAGAATGATATAAATGTGGAGTATATGTATGGCTTTGTGGAAAAGAAAGCTGATAAAGCCTTGGTGGTATTTAGGTTTGATGAGCCGGATAAAGTGGTGAATGTGCTTAAAGAAAATGGAATTGGAATTTTAGAAGAACTGGAGGGATTGTGAAATGTTATGGGCACTGCCTTTTTTTACTTTATGTGTAGTAATTGGGTTGCCAGTAGTAATTATTGCCGGTCTTATTTACTGGGGGATAAGATACAAAATAGAGAGGTGAAGAATGATATTTAATATTTTTGTAGTTGCAATCTATTTTATGTTTCTGCTGTGGATTGGAGTTAAATCGTCTCGGAGAATAATTTCTGCCCAGGATTATATAATTGCTGGTAGAGACCTTGGATTCTGGGTATTTGTACTTTTGATAATTGGTTCTACAGCCAGTGGAATGACCTTGCTGGGGGTAGCAGGGTTGGGTTATATTGGAGGTTATCCTACATTCTGGGAACAGATATTTGTGCCTTTAAGCTGTGCTTTAACAATTTTGTTATTTGGGACAAAGTTGCATCGGATAGCCAGAAAAAGGAATTATTTAACACTTGAGGATTATTTTTCGGATAGGTTCTACAGTAATAAGTCCATGCGGTTATTGTCCTCTATTGTTGTGCTTACCGTTAGTTTAGTATATCTTGTGGGACAATATACCGCGATAAGCATAGTGCTCACCTGGCTTTTGAAAATAAGCCATGCCCAGGCACTGGTTATCACTGCAGTTATCGTTATGTCCTATGTACTTCTGGGAGGACTGTATGCAGTGGCTTTTACCACCCTGGTTCAGGCAGTAATGATAATTCTGGGAGTAGTAATTGTAGGACCTATGATTATCGCTAAAGCCGGAGGGCTTACTGTTATAAATCATACACTGGCTCAGATTGACCCTAATCTGATAAAGCCATTTTTCCCCCAGGTGCATCCCCCTTATGCCAAATATGCTTTTTGCACTCCATTGTTTGTAATTTCATTTGCGTTATTGTTAAGTCTGGGATTGGCCTCTGCTCCTCATATAATCAATAATGTCCTGGCAGCGCGGAGGGATAAATATTTTAAGTGGGCACCTCTGGCTGCATTCAGTATATATCTGGTCGTGATGTATCTTATAAAACTTTCAGGATTTGCTGTGCGTGCTCTTGCTGAAAAAGGAGTAATTCATGTGGCAAGACCTGATTTTGCTTTTATAGCAGGGGTGGAATATGTTTTACCAAAAGGATTCTGGGTATTTTTTGGTACAGTTATCCTGGCAGCAGTAATGTCTACCACAGACAGGTTAATGCTCACAATTGGAAACTGCGTAAGCTGGAATATATATAAGAAATTTATAAATAAGCAGGCGTCTGATAAATCAGTTAATATTGTTAACCGTATCACCATTATAACTACGGCAATAATAACAGTTATTCTGGCGATAAAGCCTCCCAGACTTCTGGCGCTTTTAATCTGGATGGGAATAGGGATAATGTTTTCTTCATTTGTGGTGCCTCTGATAGCAGGGCTTTACTGGCGAAAAGCCACAAAAGAAGCAGCGATTCTGTCTATGGCTCTGGGATTTGTGAGTGCTATTGCTTTTGCGTTAGTCCATAAATTCTATAAACCATTACCCATGCATTTCAGTTTCTTTTCATTTTTGTTTTCTTTATTTATTATGATTATTGTCAGTCAGATTACACCTGCTCCCAGTGAGAAAACTCTGGACGAAACTGAAACCGGATTTTTCATCAAGGAGAGACAATATTGAGAATCAGATACTGGCAGGAAGATTTAGAGAAAATAGATAGAAAATCTCTTGCTGAGATACAGTTAAAATTACTGAAACAGACAATTACTCAGGCGCTTAAAACGCCTTTTTATTCTCAGAGATTAAAAAAGGCAGGGATATCCTCTCCAGAAGATATAACTGCATTAGAGGATTTGCATAAAATTCCCTTTAC
>NATI01000047.1 GCA_002085265.1 Candidatus Omnitrophica bacterium 4484_49
GACCAGCGCCCTCTGAACAGGGTCAATGGCCCCTCGGTGCAAACCATATAATACAAAACCGACCAAAATGCCGAAAGGAGTGGGATATACTAAAAACACTCCACACACTAGAATCCAAAATACATAGGAAATTATGAGCACAAATTTTCTCCCCAGCCTGTCAGAAAGCCTCCCCAGGGGTAAAGAAAACAGAGAGGCAACTGCTGTAAATATCAGATATAACACAGGTATAAAACCAAATTTAAAACCCACCTCTCGGGCAAAAATCAGAAGAAAGGAATAACTGAAAGCCCCTGTAGAAAAAATTCCACTCACCAGGAAGAACATTTTAAGGGCCGGATTCAACCCTTTGAAAGATAGAGGCTTCCTAAATTTACTCTTCTTATCCTCCGGTTCCCGAATTTTTGCCATTATCAAAACAGCAGCGAAAACAGATGGTATTGCAGCCAGAAGAAATAATTTCCGATAGCCAAGTAGAGGGAAAAGTATAATACAGAGCACAATCCCTGAAAATGCACCCAGATTATCCATCATCCGCAAGAAACCAAAATTTCTCCCCCTTTCCTCATCTCCGGAGAGTTGGGAAATCATAGCATCCCGGGGAGCAGAACGAATTTTTCCAGTCCTGTCCAGAGCCTTAAAAGGAATAAGATGCCACCATTTAGTGGATAACCCATACCCAATTCTGGCAATGGTTCCCATAATATATCCCAGCCAGATGAAAAGTTTGCGTTTGTGAATTCTATCCGAGATATATCCGGAAAAAGCCTGAGATATAGAAACCAGCGCCTGCCCCAGTCCATCCAGAAATCCCAGCGCCGACATCGATGCCCCTAATGACCTCACAAATAAAGGCCATACAGGAAAAATAATATCTGAGCCGAGATCATTTAAAAACGATGCCCAGCCAAAGATTGTGACCGCCTTTCGTCCTTCCTTAGAATTCTGAGAACTGCTCAATTAGCCCTCCTTTTTCTCTATTACATAATTCTCCAGAACCAGAACATCCATTCCACTGCGTAGAAATGTATTATAAGCCTCTTCGGGGGTATTCACAATTGGTTCTCCTTTAAGATTGAACGATGTATTCAGAACCAGAGGGATGCCAGTATGGTGGTAAAATCTCTCTATCAACTCGTAATAGAGGGGATTAATATCTTTATCCACCACCTGAATTCTACTGCTGCCATCAACATGTATCACGGCAGGGATTTCTTCTTCCCTCCTGCCAGAAACAGTATAAAGCATGAACTTGAAAGGATAATGAGCATTTACATCTCTTATCTCAAAAAAATCACAGGCATATTCCTTAAGGACTGAAGGAGCAAATGGACGGAATGGTTCCCTGAATTTTATCTTATTATTCACAATTTCTTTCATCCGGGCATTTCGGGGGTCGGCCAGAATAGAACGGTTACCTAATGCCCTGGGACCCCATTCGAATCTCCCCTGATACCAACCAATGACCTTCTGGTTTATAATCCGGGAACCAACATAATCAATTAACTCCTTTTGGCCATCGAACTTCTTATACATCACTCCTTTATTCTGAAGAATCTTTTCCACCTCAACAGAAGAGTAACCCTTTCCCCAGTAAGTGTGATTGAGGACAAACTTTCTTCTATTATTTAAAAAACAATGCCATACATACAAAGCAGCACCTAATGCTGCCCCACTGTCTCCGGCTGCAGGCTGAATAAATATATTCTCAAATGGAGTGTTATTTAATATCTTATAGTTGGCGACACAGTTAAGAGCCACCCCTCCTGCCATACATAGATTCTTGAAACCTGTCTTGTCGTAAAGATGATTTGCTATTTTAATGAGGATGTCTTCTGTAAATTTCTGAATACTGGAAGCTATGTCTGCATAGCGCCTGCTTTTCCTCATCTCCTCCGAACTTGCTCCTCTGTTACCATCCAGGACGAATCTCTCACCGGGGGTGCGGGGGAGGCCAAAAAGTCCAATGAAATTTTTATTAAAACTTTGTCGGGTTGAGTAGTGATAACTGAAATATTTCATGTTCAACCTGAAGCTGCCATCAGAGTTAACTTTCACAATTTCATAAATCCTGTCCAAATACTTCGGCTTACCGTAGGCACTCATCCCCATAACCTTATATTCCCCATTATTCACCTTAAATCCCAAAAAGGCAGTAAACACAGAATACAGAAGACCCAGGGAATGTGGAAAATTTATCTGGTTAAAAATTTCCACCTTATTTTCTCCACTACCATCCCAATCCGCCCTTCCTTTCCCCAGAGTAAGAGTAGCCCACTCACCAACTCCATCTACTGTCAGTATCGCAGATTCCTTAAATGGAGAACACAAAAAAGCACTGCTGGCATGAGAAAGATGATGTTCACAGAATAATATTTTATCCTCCGTGATATTTAGATAATCGGCAATTCTGGATTTTATCCACAATTTTTCCTTCATCCAGTTAATCGCCACTTCCTGGAAAAGGCATGCGGATTTAGGATAAGTGGAAATTATAGTTTTTATAATTCTCTCAAACTTCAAGAAGGGTTTTTCATGAAAGACTACATAACCCAGGTCCTTCCCTGAAATTCCTTCGTATTCCAGACAGAACTTTATGGCGTTATAAGGGAAGGCGTAATCGTGCTTTACTCTGGTAAATCTTTCTTCCTCTGCTGCGGCAATCAAAATTCCGTCTCTCAAAAGCACAGCAGCAGAATCATGGTAATAACAACTTATCCCCAAAATATACATTATTGTCTCTTTAAAAATTCCTCCAAATTTTCAATCTTATTCCGGAGTGTATAACCTGGAGGCTTTCCTATTTCCAGATAATCACAGAAAAATTTAAGGAAGACACTCAGCGGAGTAAAAATTAGAAAATAAGTTAGGAAAAGCAGAATCCTTATTTGGATATCAACGAATTTTAAAAAAATTTTTTTGATTATCTTAAAAAATTTCTTCATATGAACCAGGCACAGTTATAAGGAGAAACAAAAAAGGTTAGAATAACGCATAGATGAAAGGTACCACTGCAGACGATTGAGCCAGATAGATGAATATCCCCAGGAGGATAAATACCACAACTATCGGAATCATCCACCACAGTTTATTCTCCCAGAGAAAGCGAAATAATTCTTTCAAAATTCCAAATCTGGAAAGTATTCTCTTCTTCATAAACTTATTCACCTTCCTCAAATTCCAGTTTCAGAAGTTCAGAAATAATTTTACCTGCCCAGCGATAAATATTGTTTCTGGCTACAACCTCGCGCAATTTTCTCATCCTTTTTTCCCGCTCTTTCTTGGCCATGGTAAGCGCCTTAGCCAACTGGTCCGCAAAGTCGTCTCTATCATAGGGATTAATGAGCAACGCCGAATCCAATTCTCTGCTCGCTCCAGTAAATTGGCTCAACACCAGGACTCCATCTTCATCCGACCGGCTGGAAACAAATTCTTTAGCCACAAGGTTCATCCCATCATGGAGAGAACTTACAACACAGACACTGGCAAGTTTGTAAAACGCTATCAATTCCGAAAAGTCAAGATGTCTGCGTACCATTATCACTGGTCTCCATTTTCCAGTAGAATGTTTCCAGTTTATCTCCTCTACCAGAGAATTAATCTGGTCATTTAACATCTTATATCTGGAAAGATGAATTCTGCTTATCTCTCCCATCTGTATAAAAATTATTTTCTCTTTAAATCGGGGGTATTTCTCTAAAAGCCGGTCAATTGCCAGAAGCCTTTCCGGAATTCCCTTGGTATAATCGATACGGTCGAGTCCGATAATAATCTTGTATTTATTCAGATTATACTCTTCAGTTAATTCTTTCTGAGCCATCTCCACTTCCTGGGTTTGTGATATCCGGTTCAACTCTTCAAAATCTACACTTATAGGGAAAGCCCTGACTAATGTCTCCTGTTCTCCCCGTATTACCGCGTATCTTTCCCTGTCTATTCGCGACTCCATCTCTCTATCTACTGCTTCCAGAAAATTATCACAGAAGTGTCTGATATGAAATCCCAAAAGGTCGTTGTACAACAAACCATCCAGTATTTCCTGCTTTTGAGGACAGATACGAAATGTCTCATGACTGGGCCAGGGAATATGCCAGAAGTGGGCAACGATAAGGTTCTCCTTCTCACTTTCCTTCAGGAACTTCGGCAACAACGCCAGATGATAATCCTGAATAAAAATAAATGCCTTCTTGTTCTCCACCTCTTCTAAAACAGCCTGAGCAAATTTCTTATTTACCTCCACATATGTATCCCAGTGCTCCTTATAAAACTCCGGACGCTGAAATGCCATATGAGACAATGGCCAGATCGCCTGATTGGAGTACCCATAATAATAGCCATCTATATCTTCCTTATTTAGGAATACCCTTTTAAGAGTATAACTGGGATTATTAGGAGGAACTCCCACTCTTCCTTTTCTATCAGTAACTAAAGGGTCAGCATCTCCATTACCATAAGCAACCCATAATCCGGAACAGGCACGCATGACAGGATCAAGCGCAGTGATAACCCCTCCTGCTCCCCTCTGAAATACAACCTGACCTTTTCGGAAACTGTGGATATATGGCTGGCGATTGGATACTATCACCAATAGATAATCGGAAAGGCGATCCCTGATTAACTGCTGAATGCTCTCTCTTGTCCACATAGGTTTGTTTTATTTTATAACAATTATCTAATTCTCACAACATCAATCTTGTTTGAGCCTGATAACTAAATTTAGTATAATGACCAGTGTGAAAAGCGTAAGAGTAGGAGTTATAGGTCTCGGCCATCTGGGAAAAATTCACGCCAGAATATATTCGGGTTTCAAAGATGTCAGGATAACATTTGTATGCGACATTATAAAAACCCGCGCTAAAAGAATCGCAGAAGAACTCAACGTCCCCTATTCCACAGATTTCCGAGATTGCTTGGGAGAAGTAGATGCCTTAAGTATCGCAACCCCTACTTCCAGTCATTACCAGATCGCTAAAGAGTGTATCAAACATAAAATAGATGTACTGGTGGAGAAACCCCTTGCTCCTGATTTAATGCAGGCAAAAAGATTAATCACCTTGGCTAAGAAAAACAATTGTATTCTCCAGGTCGGCCATGTGGAGAGGTTCAATAAGGCCCTTCAGGCAATAAGAGACATACCTGGAGAGATAAAATTCATAGAATGCCATCGCATCGGTCCTTTTAAGAAAAGGAGTCTGGATATCAGTGTAGTTCTGGACTTAATGATTCATGACCTGGATATAATTTTAGAACTCGTGCCCTCTAAGGTGAAACAAATTCAAGCAGTGGGGACCAGAGTAATTACCCCTTTACCTGATATCGCCAATGCCAGGATAAGATTTGAAAAGGGAACGATATGCAACATTACATCTTCACGGGTGTCTGAAGAGGCGTTAAGGAAAATAAGAATATTTAAAGAGAATTGTTATATATCTCTCGACTATATGCGTCAGACGGTAAAAATATATACCAAACAGAAGAACAAAATAAGAAGAAAAAATATAAAAATAAAGAAGGCACAACCCCTAAAATTGGAACTGCGGTCTTTTATCGATGCTGTAAAAAATAGAAGAGAACCTCCCTCCTCGGGAGAAAAGGTTCTCTCTGCTCTGGATATAGCCCTTAAAATCGAACAGAAAATCCTTAAAAATAAATGACCAGGTTATTTATAGTTGCAGGAGAAGCCTCGGGGGACCTTCAGGCAAGCCTTGTGATAAAAGAGATCAGGAAATTGGCTCCGGGGATAGAAATTTCCGGATATGGAGGAAAATTACTTAAGGAACAGGGGGTAAATATCTTCAGAGATTTAACACAGGAGGCGGTAACAGGTTTCACTGAGGTAATTAAAAAAATCCCGTTTTTTAAAAAAGTTTTAAAAGAAGCTCTATTGGAAATTAAAAGGATACGACCCCGAGGAGTTATATTTGTCGATTTCCCGGGATTTAACTTGAGATTGATGCCCGAAGTAAAAAAATTGGGTATAAAAACAATCTACTACATCAGTCCTCAAATCTGGGCCTGGGGAAGAAAACGGATAGAAGTTATGAGAAAATACGCTGATTTGATTATCGTATTTTTCAAATTTGAGGAAGAATTTTACAGACGATATGGAATCAGCGCCAAATTTGTAGGACACCCTCTGGTGGAACTGGTAAAACCGGAGATAGAACTGAAAGCGTTTTTGAATAAATATAATCTCACACCTGACAAGAAACGGATTTTCTTAATGCCCGGCTCTCGGGAAAATGAAATTAGAAGGCATCTACCAGTTATAATTTCTGCCTTGAAGAAATTAGATAGTAAAAAAAATGTGGATTTTCTATTGTTAAAATCTCCCCATATAAAAAATATACCTCCCATCCATGATCCTCTAAAATTGAAAATAATCTCTGAAGACATTTACAGTGCGTTATTTTATTCCTATGCCGGAATAGTGGCTTCAGGAACTGCTACCCTGGAGACGACTCTTGCCTTAAAGCCATTTATGGTGGTTTATAAAACCTCCTATTTAAACTATCTTATACTCCGACCTCAGATAAGGGTGCCTTATATAGGTATGATTAATCTCGTCGCTAATAAACTGGTGGTAAAGGAATTTATCCAGAAAGAATTCCAGCCCTCTAAAATTAAAGAAGAACTGGAAAGACTGATAAACGATGAGGAATACTACGCTGGGATTCAACGAGAACTTGAAATTGTCAGGCGCAAACTTGGACCTCCTGGAGCTCAGAGAAGGGCTGCACAATATATTATGGAATTTTTAAGTTAATCTCACGGGAATACCTTTTTGATAGAGATATCTTTTCGCCTCCTGTATAGTATATTCTCCATAGTGAAAAATAGAAGCAGCAAGGGCAGCATCAGCACAACCTATTACAAAAGCCTGATATAGATGCTCTAAATTCCCTCGATGCTATCTTAACAAGTTGAGGATCACTTACCGCTGCGGTATTTATTGATACTTTATCCGCTCCTGACTTTAATAATCTCCTTATATCCTCAAGACCAGAAACTCCCCCACCTACGGTAAGAGGGATAAAAACTTTCTCTGCGGTTTTTGTTATTATATTATAAATCGGTTCTCTATTTTCATAAGAGGCTGTGATATCCAGAAATACCAGTTCATCAGCTCCCTGGCGATTGTACACCTCCGCCTGTTCTACCGGGTCTCCCGCATCCCGGAGATTTAAAAAATTTATCCCCTTTACCACTCGCCCGTTCTTAACATCCAGACAGGGGACTATCCTCTTAGCCAACATCCCTTCTCACCACCTGAACAAAATTACTCAACAATTTCAACCCTATATCCTGACTTTTCTCGGGATGAAATTGGACACCATAGAGATTATCTCGTCTAATTGCAGAAGTAAACCATAGTCCGTATTCTGTCTTTCCCAGGATAACATTCTCATCCTGAGGTCTCACATAATAAGAATGCACAAAATAAAAATAGGAATCAGAAGGTATACCCTGAAAGAGTATATCCTCCTTAATTTTACTTACCTGATTCCATCCCATATGAGGAATCTTTATTCCCTGAGGGAAACGGATAACTTCTCCTTCTACAATCCCTAATCCCTGATAGCGGCCATGTTCATGACTTGTGGTAAACAAAAGTTGAAGCCCCAGACAGATACCTAAGAAGGGAGCACCCTGATTGATTTTCTCTTTTAAGACCTCTATCAGGCCAAGTCTACTTAAATTCTCCATCCCTTTTCCGAAAGCCCCCACCCCTGGGAAAACCACTCCCTGGGCTTTAAGAATCTTCTGGTTATCATTTGTCACTGAAATTTTAAAATCGGGAGCAACCTTCTCCAGGGCCTTAGCCACACTATGAAGGTTACCCATGTTATAATCTATAACTGCTATGGTTCTCATAACTGAAAATCTTATAGCATAAAAACCAAATTGACAATATTAAAGAAATAGTATAAAAATATGGTATGGACTGGATGAAACGCTATGGGCTGGTGATTTTCCTTATAATTTATCTTGGTTTGGTACTTCAATTTTTGACAAAAATCTCCCATCAGACTACAAAGGTCTCCACTATCATTGCCCGGTTAGCCGAAAACAATATTACTATAGAAAAAAATAGTGCTGAGATTAGAAAACTGCACCGGGCTCCCAAAATTCAGGTGGACTTCTGGAAAGTGGATAAAGAAAAATACGAAAAAGGAGAATTCTTAGGGTCTGCCATTCTAATTGGGAATACCTTGATTATCCATGTCAGAGACCCCAAGCTGGAAAACATCTTAAGAAATCCTTACACACCTATAGGAGAACTTACTGCTGAAGGTGTAGCTCGTGACTGGAAAATAAGTTACAAACCGGGTTCCACCCAGCATTTAAAGGCAATTGCCAGCGAATCCTGGCGCTGGGGTTATTACGCTGAAGTTAAACAATTAAAAAAATAAGCCCGCGAGAGGATTCGAACCTCCGACCTAGGCATTACGAGTGCCTTGCTCTACCACTGAGCTACGCGGGCATTTCCTAACCCATTGCATCCCAAATACAACCAATGTCCACCTCGTAGGTGGACAAACACCTTGCACCGCGTAGGTGCAGGAAAGGATTATCTTATTCCAAAAGCAAAGCCTTTATTTTCGCCAGTTCTCGTTGATATGATATTCTATCTTCCACAAATTGTCTATATCTCTGGGGATTGATTTCTAATACATCTTCAAATTCACAAATACACTCTTGAGGTGGAATCAAACCAAGGTATTCTAAGTATGAAGAAAATTTCCACTCCTCGGGTTTCTCCACTAAATGGGCGGTAACTGGATTTAAATGAATATAACGAGTAAGATGAAGGAGTTGCTCGTCTGTTTTAACCAGAACCCTTTTTGACCTTCCTTCCCATAGTGGACCTTTTCTATTATGTTTGATATTGAAATAACGAGTATAACTGTTAAGTATTTTACTTGTAAAAACTGAGATACCATTTTCAATCAACGGCTTAAGAATAAAATGGAGGTGAGTAGGCATTATACAATAGGCAATAATCTTTACTATCTTTTTCTCCGAAGATAATTTCCATAATAATTTCATCTGGGGGTTCTTATTTAATTTAGAAAATTCCTTAAAGCGAGAAAATTTTAGTGATGGTTTTTCTATTTGATAATATCTGCATAACTCTTTCATCCTTAAGAAATCAGCCTTGAGATTAAAAATCTTAAATCCAGCTATAGATTTGTTAAAAACATGATATATCCCAAAATCTAAATTTTTCATTTCCTAACCCATTGCATCCCAAATACAACCAATGTCCACCTCGTAGGTGGACAAAATGGACTGTGTGTTTTATAACTTATAGAGAAGACCTCAACCATTCCAATCCTCGGGGCAAAATATCATCATCTTTACCGGAATCATCTTCGCGATCAGGTCCACAACTGTAGAAAAATCTATAAGTGGTTCCACTTACTGTTGCTGTTCGAAACTTATATTCTGTCTCCCATTCATCGTATTTATAGGCGTAATCATGCAAATCGAAATAAGAACGAGGATAGCCTGGATTTTCGTAATGTCTTAAAATCTCATCTTCAGGAAGAGCAAGGCGATAAATTTTCAACTCATCTATCAGCCCGCGATACCATTCCAAGACCCATGCTCCTAAATTCAGGGTAGCAGAACTGGTGGCTATCTGTCCTGAAGTAGAAAGTGTATTATCCAAATTTCCATCTATATATAATCTCATCTCTGAGCCGTCGTAAGTAGCGGCAAGATAATGCCACTCATTCAAAGAAACTGCAGAACCATCCAACCGGACACTACCCCCTCCTGCCTTCCAGATAATAAAAGCCGGCCTGTTCGTCCCTGCGTCTCCCCATTCCAAACCATAAGCATTGTTTTTCCTGATCATTGTACACC
>NATI01000048.1 GCA_002085265.1 Candidatus Omnitrophica bacterium 4484_49
CCTGTGCTTTCAGAATCAATATTGAAAAGAGCACAGGAGAAAGGCCTGGTGGAAATTAACCTCCACTATCTCCGTAAATGGACGGAGGATAAAAGGGGAACAGTTGATGACCGTCCTTTTGGTGGAGGTCCGGGTATGGTACTGAAACTGGAACCGATTTATAAAGCATTGCAGGAGTTGCAGGGAGAAGATAGTTTTGTAATTTTAATGGGACCTCAGGGTAAGAGATTGGAGCAGAGGTTGGCTATTGAGCTTGCTTCCAAATCCCACCTGATAATAATTTCCGGACATTATGAAGGAGTTGATGAGCGGGTGAGGGAGAATCTCATAGATATGGAAGTTTCTATCGGCGATTATATTCTCACCTGTGGAGAACTACCTGCTATGGTGTTGATTGATTGTGTGGTGCGGTTGATTCCTGGAGTGCTTGGTAATGAGTATGCTAATGAATTTGAATCCTTCCAGAATTATCTGTTAGAATATCCTCAATATACCAGGCCAGCGGAGTTTAACAACTGGAGGGTCCCTGAAGTTCTTTTAAGTGGAGACCATAAGAAGATCGAGCGCTGGCGATATGCCATGGCTATAAAAAGGACGAAAAAATTGCGTCCCGATCTTTACAGGAGGTTTCTGGAATTAAGAAAGAAGGGGGGAATAAAAAATGGATGAGTTGATAAGTTATGTGGAGAGTAAATTTCAGAAAAAGGAATTGCCGGATTTTAAAGTTGGAGATACTGTTAAGGTCTATACCCAGTTTAAAGAGGGAGACCGTACCCGGACTCAAATATTTGAAGGGATTGTAATCTCTCGTAAAGGCTCAGGGATAAAAGAGACCTTCACAGTCAGAAAGATAAGTTATGGTGAGGGTGTGGAGAAGATATTTCCTATCCATTCACCAGCAGTGGTTAAAGTAGATGTGGTCAGAAGAGGGGATGTAAAACGGGCGAAACTTTATTATCTCAGAGGTAGAGTAGGGAAGAAAGCAACCCGAGTGAAGGAGAGAATAGTAACAGTTAAGAATAGGAAAGAAAGTGGCGATAAAAATAGAGAAGAAGCTCCTCAGGAAGGGTAAGAAATTTATCGCTGGTGTGGATGAGGTCGGGAGGGGAGCACTGGCAGGTCCGGTTTTAGCCTGTGCTTTAATTTATCACTGCCAAGATATTTTTCAGGCGTGGGATCTGTTTCAGGATGAGGTTGACGATTCTAAATTGCTTTCTCCTCAAAAAAGAATTTATTTGTTTCCCAGAATAAAAGAATTTGCCTGGTTTGGGATCGGGAAAATCCAGAGTAAGATAATCGACCGTATAAATATACTGGAAGCCACCCGTAGGGCTATGAAAGAGGCAGTGCTCTCTTTACCGGTGAAACCGGACATTTTGCTTATAGATGGCAATGTGAAACTTGACCTTCCAATTCCTCAATATCAGATAATTGGGGGTGACAGGACTTCATTTGTTATATCCTCGGCATCGATTCTGGCTAAGGTCATCAGGGATAGGATAATGGAGAGATTGCACAATTTCTATTCTCCTTATAACTTCAGGAGAAATAAGGGATATGGAACCCGGGAACATCTGGAATCCCTTTCTAAATATGGACCTTCTCCTGTCCATCGGTTAAGTTTTTCTCCGGTAAGAAATGCGGTTGAGAAATAAATCGGAATTTGGACGCAATGCAGAAGACCTGGCGGAAGAATGGCTCAGAAAAAGGGGATTTAAAATAATATCCAGAAATTTCAGGACCAAAATTGGAGAGATAGATATCATCGCTGTCCGTAAATCACAGGTTCACTTCATAGAGGTTAAAGCCCGGCGAAGTTCAGAATATGGTAGTCCCCAGGAGGCAGTTAATAAGAGGAAACTTGCTACCATTCTTCGGGTTTCTCAATTCTTTCTGAAAAGGTTCCCGGAATATAAAAAATTCGATTTAAAATATGACTTTCTTGGTATATCGTTTAAACACGAAATACATTTCGAGTATATACCTGATATAGTGTTATGAAAATAAAAAAAATAACACTAATTGCCCAGCAATTGGGGATAAGAAAAAAGGAATTAATCCCCTATGGGGATTATATGGCAAAGGTTGATATATCTATCCTGGATAGGATAAAAGATAAGACTTCTGCCCATCTGATTTTTGTAACATCAATAAATCCCACTCCCAGAGGTGAGGGAAAGACCACCACTGCTATTGGGTTAACCCAGGCACTGGCAAGATTGAATAAAAAAGTTATCCTTTGTCTCCGCCAGCCATCTCTGGGACCAGTATTTGGGGTTAAGGGAGGAGCGGCGGGAGGAGGGAAAGCGAGCCTTTATCCCTCTCAGGATATAAACCTCCATTTTACAGGTGATTGTCATGCTATAAGCACTGCCCATAACCTCATCTCCGCTGCCCTCGCCAATCATATTTACTGGGGAAATGAATTTAAAATCAAAACCTTAACCTGGAGCAGGGCGATAGATATAAATGACCGTGCATTGAGGAAAATTCAGGTGGGCCTTAATATAAAAAGGGAAGGTTTCCCCTATCAGGATAGTTTTATAATTACCTCGGCTTCGGAATTGATGGCAGTAATTGCTTTATATCGTAACCTGCCAGAATTTAAAAAAATGGTTTCCAGGATAATTGTTGGTTGGAATAAAGAAGGTGAGCCTGTATTTGTAAGGGATTTAAAACTTACTCCAGCATTATTATATGTTTTAAAGTCAGCCCTGAACCCTAACCTTGTCCAGACAATAGAAGGTAATCCTGTTTTTGTCCATACAGGACCATTTGGGAATATTGCTCATGGTAACAGTTCTCTCATTGCCACGGAAATGGCGTTAAAACTCGGAGATTTTGTAATTACTGAAGGTGGTTTCGGTTCCGAGTTGGGCTTGGAAAAATTTGTTCATATAACAGCCCGTAAGGCAGGATTTAAAATTTCAGCGGTGGTTATAGTGGTTTCATTAAGAGCTTTAAAATATCATGGTAATTCTGATTTTAGAAAAGGGTTACATTTAGTGAAAAAACATGTAGAAATCGTCAGGAAATTTTCTCTTTCTCCAGTGATATGCATAAACAGATTCCCTGGAGATAAAGATAAAGACCTAAAGTATATTAAGGAATATTGCGAACAAGAGTTAAAGGTGCCTGCTGAGTTGTCTGAAGTTTATATAAAGGGAGGAAAAGGAGGGGTAAAACTGGCAGAGAAAGTATTGAAGGTGGTTGTGGATAATAAACCAGCTATAAAATTTCTATACAGGTTAAACGAGGATGTGAAAGGGAAGATAGAGAAGATAGCCCGAATCGTATATTCCGCCTCCGGTGTGGAGTATACTCCTCTGGTTGAGGAGAAGATAGAATACCTTAAATCCCGGGGATTGGATAAACTTCCTGTGAATATGGCGAAGACTCAATTCTCTTTGACTCATAATCCTGAGATAAAAGGGGTTCCCCAGGGGGAATGGAGGTTAAGGGTGAGGGATGTATTGATTTATAATGGAGCTGGATTTATTACCCCGGTTACCGGTAAAATATTACTTCTACCCGGTCTACCCAGGAAGCCAAATTATGAGAAATTCAAACTTAAGGATGGGGAAATTAAGGGTGTAATCTGATGGCACTTTATAGTTTAAGTTTGGAGAAATATCTGAATAAACTTGCAGAGAAAATACCTGCACCAGGGGGAGGTAGCGCCTCTGCTCTGGTTTCTGCTGCTGGGGTTTCTCTTTTCAAGATGTGCTTTGTTTACAGCCAGATGAATTTTAATCCCCGGAAATTTAAAATCTTGGACAGAAAACTGGAAGCAGTAAGAAAGAGGTTAATCCGTCTTATCGAAGAGGATAAAAAGGCTTATCTGGAGTTAAACGATGCCTACAGGAAAAAGTCCGGTGTTAAGAAGCTAGAGTCGGCCAGAAAAAAAGCAGGGGAAATTCCGGCTGAGATATGTGAATGTTGTCTTCGTGTGCTGAGAATAATGATGGAGAATAAAGAAAACATAAAGAAAATATTCAGTTCCGATTTTTCTGCCAGTTTAAAATTTCTTATGGCTGGTCTGGAGGCGGCGAGAATTTTCGTGGTTATAAATTGTAAAGGAATAAGGTCCCTGGAGACCAGATTGGATAAAATAGATAGAGAATACGAAGAAATCAGAAAGGAGTTGAAGAAATGCCTGCGGAAATAATTTCCGGTAAGGAGTTGAGTAAAGAATTAAAGGCGGAACTCAAACTGGAATTTGAGAAGATATCTCAGAGTTTAAAAAGAGCCCCTCGCCTTACAGCCATTCAAATTGGAGAAAATCCCGGAATAGATGTCTATGCCCGGGCTCAGGAGAGAAATTCCAAGGAGCTGGGAATAGAGTATCTGCGATTAAAACTGGCCGGGAATATCTCAGAGCAGGAGGTGTTGAGAAAAATAGAGGAGTTAAATTCTGATTCCGAAATTGACGGGCTTATTTTACTGCAGCCAGTTCCCGAACATATCTCCGCTCAAAGATTGATACTGGAAATTAATTCCTCAAAGGATGTTGAGGGTATTCATCCTTATAATCTGGGAAGGATTTTGATTTCATCTCCGACGGTTATTCCCTGTACTCCAGCAGCGGTTATGTATATTCTGGATAAAATTATTTCTGATTACACCGGAAAAGAGGTCGTGATTGTAGGACACAGCGCAATTGTGGGTAAACCATTAGCAATGTCCTTGCTGGATAGGCTGGCTACGGTCAGCGTCTGCCATATTGGAACTTCTATGGCAGGCAATCTTAAAGTCCATGTAGAATCTGCAGAGATACTTATCGTGGCAGTGGGAAAGGCAGAGTTGATTAAAGGTGAATGGATAAGAGAGGGGGCTGTTGTGATTGACGTCGGTATAAACAGAGTGGGAGGTAAAATTGTCGGGGATGTGGAATTTGAGAGAGCTAAAGAAAGGGCTGGTTATATAACTCCAGTTCCGGGAGGAGTTGGACCTTTAACCAATGTTTTCCTGTTTAAAAATTTGCTTACAATAATTAAAGATAAACTTGAAAGGAGGTAGACATGGCCACATCAGTGATAAATCCCGTAGTCAATGGGGCTAAGAAGTTATATCAGGAGGCAGTGGGGAAGGTTGAGAGCGCCCTGTCGGAGTATGGTGAGAGTAAAAAAGTGGAATTCCCTGATACCGCTTATTCTCTCCCGTTAATCTATGCCCTTACCGCTAAGAAGATTAACACATTGGGAGAACTCAGAAAAGTCCTTGATGAAATAGCAGGCCTTATTCCTCAGGAGGTGAGCGATATTAAACAGGTTCTCGATGCCGGAGCGTGTGCGTTACTTGCTGAAGAGGCAATAGAAGCAGTGAGATACCTGCAGCCAAATCCTTATACCTCGCCCTGGATTGGTTTTGTTCCTGATAGAATTATCCGGGAGCTGGGGATAAAATTAGTTGACGGAAGAATACCGGGGATTGCTCTTATAGTTGGCGCTCCGGAATCTCCTGAAATTTCAGTTAAAATTATCCGCGAACTTCAGGAGAGGAATATCCTCTCTCTTGTGGTAGGTTCGTCATCACATGGAAATATGGCTGAACAACTTCTGGATAATGGGGTGGAACTGTCGCTGGATACTTATATTGTTCCCTTGGGAGAGGAGGTTTCCAGTTGTGCTCATGCCGCCAATCTGGCGGTGAGGGCAGCGATGACATTTGGCGGTATATATCCGGATAAAGATGGAACGGAGAAAATTGTAAAATACTGTCAGGAAAGAGTCCCCGTATTTATTCTGGTATTGGGAGAAGACGAAAATGAGCGTGGGAATTTATTGGTGGATGAGAAATTTGCTACTGCAGCCGGAGCTTTGAATTTAAACTTTCCGGTGATAACCCCCCTTGATATACCGGAGGTTCCCGGTGCCATTTTTCCAAATGTGGAGACGGATAAAATTGTTTCCCGAGCCCTGGAGATAAAAGGGATAAAAGTCAAGTTCAAGAAAATGCCCATCCCCGTTCCCTACGGTTCTGGTTTTGAAGGTGAAAGAGTGAGAAAGGCAAATATGTGGGTGGAACTTGGCGGAAGAGAAAAGCCCAGTGTGGAACTTTTAATTATGAAGGAAATGGATGAGGTTGAGGATGGCAAAATTGAGATTACGGGTCCTGACATCGATCAGGTGGAAGAGAAGTCCTCTCTCCCTCTGGCATTTGTAGTTGAGGTTGCAGGCAAAAAAATGCACAAGGATTTTGAAAATGTTCTGGAAAGACACATTCATCATTTCCTTTCCTGTATAAACGGGGTGATGCATACCGGCCAGAGGACAATCCTCTGGCATCGCATCTCTAAAGAAGCATATGAGGCAGGTTTGAGGTTAAAACATCTGGCTAAGGTTGTGGAATTGAAGTTAAAGGATGAATTTTCAGCAATTGTGGATAAGGTTCAGGTAACTATTGCTACAGATGAACAGAAGGTCCGAGAGTTGATAAAGTTTGCCGAGCCAATATTTAAGGAAAGAGACGACAGGATTTTGGGAATGACTGATGAGGAGGTGGATGTGTTTTACTCCTGCGTTCTCTGTATTCCAGAAGGTGAATATATTATTTTGTCTGATGGATCTTTCAGGAGAATAGAAAGATTTATATATGAAGATGAAGCCTATCATAAAGTTTTTTCTCTCAATGGCGGAAGTTTAGAAAAAATAATGCCTAATGATATTATGATTTCACCTGCTCCTCAAAAAATTATGAGGATAACTTTTAATAATGGAAGTTTTATTAGAGTTACAGCCAATCATAAAATACTTACGGAAGAACCCTATAAAGGATTTGTATGGAAAGAAGCGCGAAATATAAAAAAGGCAGATATAGTGGTTTCTCCCACTTATCCTTGTGAGATTAAATCCTCCAGATTTTCTCCATTTATAATAGATTATCTTGATG
>NATI01000049.1 GCA_002085265.1 Candidatus Omnitrophica bacterium 4484_49
GGAAGATACTGGGAACTCCCAGGGAAATTGCCCGAAAAGATTGAAGCACTTATGAATGCTACCAGAAATCATAAGGGACTTAATCTCACTCTGGCGATAAATTATGGTGGCCGTCGGGAGATTTTAGATGCCGTAGATAAAATAATTGCTGAAGGAAAGAGATTGTTGGGAGACGAACAACGATTCCGGAGATACCTTTATGCTCCTGAAATTCCTGATCCAGATCTGCTTATCCGCACAGCAGGAGAATATCGTATAAGCAACTTCTTGCTATGGCAGATTTCCTATACTGAGATTTACACCACAAAAAAACTGTGGCCAGATTTTAACAAACTGGATTTGATAAGAGCAATAAATGACTATCAGAAGAGGAGGAGAAAGTTTGGGGGGGTATAATAAAGGCTCACTGGTTTTGCGAATCATAACCAGTGTGGTGATGCTTATTTTTATTTTTGGTGTTATTTTTTTAGGGCACGTAGCACTATATTCAATAGTGGCTATTTTGTTTTCTTCTCTTGCCCTCTGGGAATTTTATAAGATGCTGGAGATAAAATATAATAGAATATATAAAGGGTTGGGATTGGTTTTATCGTTTTTACTTTTTGTATCTTGTTTTCCAAAATTACAATCATGGTTTATATATCTTTTGAGTTTATCTCTGGTTTTTCTTTTTTTGTTGCAGTTTACCAGAAAGAGTAATGAACATGCTGCTCTTTCTATAGGATTGACTCTGCTGGGACTAATTTATATAACTGTTCCTTTTCTGTTTATAATAAAAATCAGACTGCTTCCAGGAGGAATATTTTTTATTGCTTACTTTATACTGGTGACCAAAGCCACTGATATTGGTGCTTATTTAGTAGGAATGAAATTTGGAAGGCATAGGTTAATTCCAAGGATAAGTCCCCATAAGTCTATTGAGGGATTTATCGGTGGGATTGTGTTTGCTTTAATTTTTGCCTATCTGGGAGTTTTTTATTACCCTCATCATCTGGAATTGAAATATGTGCCTGCTATAGGATTTATTCTGGGATTATTTGCTCAGGTGGGAGACCTTGCAGAGTCGGTTTTAAAGAGGGACTGTGGTTTTAAAGATTCTAGTAAAGTTCTTCCTGGACTGGGAGGGATTCTTGATGTTGTTGACAGTATATTGCTTTCACTCCCTTTTTATTACTTCTATATAACCAGGGTTGTTTTGCAATGAAGAAAATAGCAATTTTGGGTTCTACCGGTCATGTAGGAAGAAAGGTTCTGGCGGTGGTATCTGAACATAAAAATGAATTTAAAATTATAGGTCTTTCTGCCAACGAAAACTACAGATTACTTTTATCCCAGGCTAAAGAATTTGAAGTAGAAAAACTTGCTCTCAGGAATGAAAATTTAAAAAACCAGATAAGGGAAGAAGGTCTTAAGATTTACTATGGTCCTTTTGCTTGGCGTAACCTTATGGATGAAAGTCTGGATGTGGTGATAATAGCCATAACTGGTATTGATGCTGTTTATCCTTTATTTTACGCCTTACAAAAAGGAATTGATGTTGCTCTTGCCAGTAAAGAGGCTTTGATTGCTGGTGGAGAATTAATCAATTATCAATTTCGAGATTTGAAATCTAAAATAATTCCACTGGACAGTGAGCATAATGCAATCTTTCAGATAATTCAAAATTTGGACAGAAGCGAAATATCTGCAATCTACCTTACCTGTTCGGGAGGTCCATTTTTAGAATATTCTCGTCCGCAATTGGAAATGGTTACTCCGGAGATGGCTGTTTCTCATCCTCGCTGGGAAATGGGAAAAAAGATAAGTGTTGATTCCGCAACTTTACTCAATAAGGGATTTGAAATAATCGAGGCTCATTATTTATTTCAGTTATCCCCGGAAAAAATAAAAGTTCTAATACATCCCCAGGCGATAGTTCACGGACTTGTAGAGCTTAAAGATGGTAATGTCTTTGCGCATCTGGCATCTACAGATATGAAAGTTCCCATAGCATATGCTCTCGGCTATCCTCAGCGTCTGGATTCCGGATTGAGGCTGAACTGGAACGATAATCTCACTCTGGAATTTTTCTCTCCCGATGTGGAGGAATTTCCAGCATTGCGAATTGCCTATTATTGTCTGGAAAAGAAGAAAAGTCTTCCTGCATTTCTGGCTAAACTTGACGAACTTGTTGTGGCTGAGTTTTTGGAAGGGAGAATTAAGTTTACATCTATACTGGAGATAATAGAATCCGGTATAAAAAATCATCAACCTCGAAAGGTGAAAAGCATTGATGACTTAAATTCTGTTTTTACAGAAGCCGAGGAGACAGTGCGCAATTTACTTAAGGAGGTAAATAAATGATTTTTGTAATTATTGCTTTTGGAGTTTTGATTTTTATTCATGAACTGGCCCATTTTCTTACCGCCAAAAAGTTAGGGGTTAAGGTGGATGTATTCTCTCTGGGGTTTGGTCCCAAGTTAATTTCGTTTAAGAAAAAAGATACTGAATATAGAATCTCCTTGGTTCCTCTCGGTGGATATGTAAAAATGGCCGGAGAGGATTTGAAGGAGGAGAGAAAAGGTACCCCTGATGAATTTCTATCTCAGCCTCCTGTAAATAGGGCTAAAATTGTATTCGCCGGACCCCTGGGAAATTATATTTTCGGTTTCCTCCTTTTCTGTGCGTTGTTTACTTTAGGGCTTCCATCTACGGGCACAAAAGTCGGTAAACTTCTAAATGGTTATCCTGCTCAGGAAGCAGGGATAAAATCGGGGGATAGAATTGTCGAGGTGAATGGGGAAAAAATCAGGGATTGGGAGGAATTGACCCGTGCCATTCATCCCCATCCTGATGAGGTTATTAAAGTTAAGGTCAAAAGGGATTCACAAATTCTGGAATTTAATATCAAAACCCGGGGAAGAGAACTCGTTGACCTTCTGGGTAGGAAAAAGAAGGTAGGATTAATTGGCATTGCCCCTGATGCCAGCGATGTCGTCCTCCTGAGATATTCTTTGCCCCAGGCAGTTATAAAAGCAGCTGAAAAGGTTTACTTCATTACTAAGACGACAATTTTAGCGATATTCAACCTGTTTACCAGAAAGCTCTCTCTCAGGGAATCAGTGTCAGGACCGATAGGAATTTTCTATATAACCCGGGAGGCTCTTTCTCTGGGGTTTTCTTATTTTCTAACCCTGCTTGCGGTTATAAGTATAAGTCTGGCGATTTTTAATCTTCTGCCAATTCCGGTTCTGGATGGTGGCCATCTTTTTTTTATAATGCTGGAGGTGATAAGGAAAAAGCCTCTTTCTCCCAGACTTCAGGAGAATCTTACACAGATTGGTATGATTTTTCTACTTCTTCTGGTTTTGCTGGTCAGTTTTTATGATTTTCTACGATTTTTTAAATGAAAACCAGAGTTCTTAAATTCGGCAATTTAAAAATCGGTGGAGATAGTCCCGTTTTGATTCAAACTATGATAAAGAATTCCCTTGATGATGTGAGGAAAGTCCTGGCTACAATTTCCAGGTTGAAAAACCGCGGTTGTGATTTTATCCGACTGGCGTTTAAATATCGGGAGGATGGCAGATATTTGGAGGAGATTATTAAAAGAAGTCCTCTGGAAGTAGAAGTCGATATTCATTTTCATGCTTATCTGGCAGTTATTGCATTGAATCTGGGAGCGAAGATGGTGAGGGTTAATCCCGGGAATGTGAAAAAAATGGAACTCAGAGAGGTTGTTGAACTTGCCAAAGAAAAGAAAGCGATAATCAGAATAGGAGTAAACATTGGGTCTCTGCCTAAAAAATACATAAAGAAAGACAAAGCCCAAGGGATGGTTGATATAGTAGAAGAATATGTCGGCTATCTAGAAAAACTCGGATTTTATGACATAATGCTTTCTGCAAAATCCGATTCAGTAATTGATACCTATAGGGCTAACATCAAGCTGGCAGAGATGTTCAATTATCCCATCCATCTGGGAGTTACGGCTACCGGTTCAGGAGCGGAATCATTGGTGAAATCCAGTGTAGGAATTGGGGCGTTACTGTTGAAGGGGATAGGCGATGTCATAAGAGTTTCTTACACCGGTTCGGTATTTAAGGAAATTGAACTCGCTAAGGCAATCTTGCAGTCATTGGACATAAGAAAATTTGGTCCTGAAGTTATATCCTGCCCTGGTTGTTCTCGGGCAGGGATAAATTTGATAAAAATAGCTAATGATGTAAAGAGAAGAGTGGAAAGACTTAATATAAATTTACCATTTAAAATTGCAGTCATGGGCTGTGAGGTAAATGGTCCTGGAGAAGCGAAGTCGGCAGATATCGGGATAGCAGGAGGGAGAGGATGGGGGGTTTTGTTTAAGAAAGGTAAAATTGTAAAGAAGGTAAAAGAAGGAGAAATGGTAGATATTTTAATTGAGGAGTTAAAAACAATTGCAGGAGGGCAAAAATGAGATATTCTTCTGCTTTCATCCCTACATTGCGAGAGCATCCTAAAGAAGCGGAGGCTGTAAGCCACAAACTCATGTTAAGAGCCGGAATGATAAGACGGTTATGTTCCGGAGTTTACTGTTATCTCCCTCTGGGATGGCGGGTTCTGAAAAAGGTGATACAGATTGTGAGAGAGGAGATGGACAAAGCAGGTGCTCAGGAAGTGCTTTTACCGGCAATTCATCCCCTGGAGCTCTGGGAGAAGACTGGAAGGATACACGATCTCGGTGATGATATGATTAAGTTCAAAAACAGGTCGGATAAAACAATGGCTCTGGGCCCTACACATGAGGAAGTCATCACCTGGCTGGTTGCCGGAGAGGTCCGTTCCTACCGGCAACTTCCTTTAATTCTGTATCAGATTCAGACCAAATTCCGAGATGAGCCCCGTCCCAGGTTTGGTGTTATCCGGACCTGTGAATTTATAATGAAGGACGCTTACAGTTTTCACACTGATTGGGATTCTCTGGAGGAGGCATACAGAAAAATGTATTCTGCCTATGTCCGGATATTTGAGAGGTCGGGATTAAATTTTTTAATTGTGGAGGCAGACCCGGGAGTGATGGGAGGAAATGTTTCTCATGAATTTATGGCTTTATCTCAATATGGGGAAGATAAGGTCGTTGTATGCAGGAAATGTGATTATAGAACAAGTTTAGAAATTGCGGAGAGAAAATCTCCGGAAATAGAAATCAGAAAAAAAACATTTAAGGAGATTAAAGAAGTTCATACTCCAGAAATAAGCAGTGTAGAGGATGTATCCAGATTTTTAAATGTACCCCCTCAGCAGTTGCTTAAGACCATGATTTATAAAGCAGAAGATAAATTCATAGCGGCTTTAGTGCCAGGAGATAAAGAGATAAACGAGGTCAAGTTGAGAAGGCATCTTGGAGTTAAAGAGTTGAGGATGGCAGAGCCACATGAGATAAGAGAAATTACGGGGGGAGAAGTGGGATTTTCCGGACCTCTGGGGTTAAGCATAATGAAGATAGCGGATTACGATGTGAAGAAAATGAGTAACTTTGTCACCGGAGCCAACAAGACAAATTATCACTTGATAAATGTCAATATCGGAAGGGATTTTGAAATAGATGAATTTGCAGATATAAGATATCTCCAACAAGGAGATGCCTGTCCCAAATGTGGTTGTGAACTGGAGATAAAAAATGCCATAGAGATAGGCCATATATTTAAACTGGGGACAAAATACAGCCAGCCTTTGAACGCGATGTTTTTAGACGAGGAAGGGAAAGAACATCCTGTGATAATGGGTTGCTATGGGATTGGTGTCAACAGGATAATAGCCTCCTATATTGAACAGAACTACGATGATAAGGGAATTCTCTGGAATAGAGAACTTGCCCCTTTTCAGTTTGTAATTATTCCCATAAATATGAGCGATGAGAAGATAAAAACCAAGGCAGAAGAAATTTACCAGTTCCTGATGGAGGAGGGCTGTGAAGTCCTGTATGATGATAGAGATTTGCGTGCCGGGATAAAGTTCAACGATGCCGAGTTGATAGGAATTCCAGAGCAGATAATTATCGGAGATAAATACCTTAAAGAAGGTAAAATTGAACTCAAATCCCGCCGCACCCGGGAAAGCAGATTTCTTTCTGGGCCTGGAGATATCCTTACTTCCCTTTCTGCAGGTTAAAATTGAAAATCACGGTATTGCGAAAAATAATTTACACTGCCTTCTCTTAGTTATAATTGACAAAATTGGAGCTTTATAATAACATTAAGGAACTAATTTAAAAATCAGGAGGTCAGAAAGATGATGGATTATCTGTTAACTGAAGAGCAGCAAATGCTTAAAGAACTTGCTCATCAGATTGCCGAGGAGAAAATTCGTCCTGTAGCCAAACATCATGATGAGACTCAAGAATTCCCCTCAGAGATTATGAAAATTTTAGCCCAGAGTGATTTGTTCGGAGTTTATATTGAAGAGAAATACGGAGGAACAGGTGGAGGTGTTCTGGATTTAGTATTGGTAACTGAAGAACTCTCTCGTGCCTGCGGAGGAATAGCCATTTGCTATGCCGCATCTGCTCTTGGAACTTATCCTCTAATCCTTTTTGGCAACGAGGAGCAGAAACAGAAATATCTTCCAGATTTAGCCAGCGGTAAGAAATTGGCAGCATTTGCCTTGACAGAACCCAATGCTGGGAGTGATGCTTCAGCTATAGAGACTAAAGCCGAGAAGAAGGGTGACTATTATATTCTTAATGGCAGGAAGCAATGGATTACAAATGGTGGTGAGGCTGATGTTTATGTGGTGATTGCTATGACTGATAAGAGTAAAGGTGCGCGGGGAGCCACTGCTTTTATACTGGAGAAAGGTATGGAGGGATTC
>NATI01000050.1 GCA_002085265.1 Candidatus Omnitrophica bacterium 4484_49
TTTACTGTTGCTGTTCCTCTTCTTCTCTCCAGTCTTTGAATACAAATGGTTTGTTTTGAATCATAGTGTCCACATTCTGCAGTGCCTGTTGAGAATAGTATATCCTTGCGTTCCCTCCTCCGTATGGAATATAAAATAATCTTCCTCCCAACAATACAGAACCATAAACATAAACAGTTCCAAATGCACTTTTTAAACTCATCCGGCTGTAATTTCCTATTTCTATATACTTGGCAATCATTGCTCCCTGAAAAGTATTGAAACTTCCGAGTTTTATTTTATCTTTGGCATAGATATTACATTTTATTGTGGACCTGTACCCTGTTTGAAATATGGGAGTTGTAGCGCTCTGTCCTACACCCTGAATATAAATCATACAGTCATCTGCTCCCAGAATTGGGACTGGAGGGGGAAATATTTTTGCCTCTGCTGACTTTATAGAGAATAGGAAAGAAAAAGGAACGACAGGTGGTATAGGTCCAGGCAAAATCGTAAGCGGTCAGTTGCCTTATATCGTAAGTGCCTCCTCGTAAATAAAGAGTGGCTCCTACACCCAGAGTTATATTTTTATATTTCCCGGGACTGAGGTAATATGTCTGATAATTTCCAACATTGATGTTAGTTTTTCCTTTGGTGAATGATGGAAAGAGAGGCAATCCCACTAGAGGTAAAGAGAGAGGGGTTATCTTATCTCCATAGACTTTAAGATTGGAGCCGTAAGTTAAATCATTATAGCCCAAGTCTCCATAAATGGTGTTATTATTTCCCAGAGTTATCACATCTCCATAGACAGAGGCCCGGAATGTAAGATAGTTGTTGGTAGTTAAAGTCCCTTTGGAATTATTTACTCCCACATTTCCAGAGTTTATAGTAACACTTCTTCCCAATACACAGCTTTTTTCAGCCACTATTATAAAGTCTTTTATGTCCAGGGGTGCCTGGCCATTCAATTTTATATATGTGACTTCATTACTCTCTTTCTCATTATCACCCTGATATACAAGAATAAGTCCATACCAGGTGGCGTTGGAAAGCATCTGAAGTATGGGTTCGGTTTTATTGGGGTTACGGTCATAAATTGCCAGGACCCCGTAACCTCTGAAATCTGTGCCCAGGGTAAGTTTGGCGTCATCTACATATACCACTTTATAGCTGGAAGGAGAGCCAATTGTTGTACTCTGCCAGGTGGTATCTTGAGTAATGGTGTAATCTGCAATATGTTTGAAATAATTCAGCCATTCTGGAACCGAAATGTCCGTATTCCAGTTTCCCTTTTTGGCAGGATTACCATTTATGGTTACGTTGCTGCTGGATATAGTGGATTTTGCTAAATCAGTTTGAATACCCGGTTTGTTTCCACTTCCTACCAGTCCTCCAGTTAGAGTGTGATTTCTGCCATCAACAAATGTCGTGCTGGAGGAGGCGCCATTTACATATAGTTTGTATCCTGTTTCTCCACTCCTGGATATAAAATTTATCGCTCCCAGGCTTTCATTGGAGACAGTGGGTTTGGTGCCTGTGAATTGCGTTTGTTTTTTGTATCCCTGAGCGTAAACATTTGTGGTTATTCCCAAGATAAAAAAAACCATAATTGAAATCTTACCTTTCATAGATTGCCTCCTTCCCTTCATTTATTCTATTTCTCTCCACTTTTGCCAATTATAAGGACGGGAGTTTATCTCATCAAGCACGTTCTGAAGCGCCTGTTCACAATAATATATCTTGGCGTGGCTACCCTGATTGGGAATCTGAATGGATTTGCCTATGAAAAGTATACTGCCATAAATTTTTACTTCCTGAACAGGAGATGAAAAGGCGCTTTTCAGAGAAAGCTGGGCGCTAGCATTATTTCCCGTTAGAATGTTTTTGGCTATAAATGCTCCCCGGTATTGAGCATTATTACCTACAATGATTGTAGAGTTGGGGGCATAGACATTGCAGTACAGTTTGGGATTATTGCCCACCACAAACACATTTAGAAGAGGACATCCCTGTCCTTGGATATAAAATATACATTTGTCAGCATCCAGATTCTCTAAATCTGGTTCTATACGAGGATTGTTACCCATGATTATTCTGTTTTTAATCATTAAAGTTGAAGGACCCTGATATTTTATCTTACAGTTATTGCCCATTATTAATTTCTTGATTCGATACTCACCTCCTTTCAGATAAAGAGTACAGTTGTTTCCAAAACGGATTTTTCCATAACTTCCAGGTTCAAGATAGAATGTTTGATTATTGCCTTTAATTATCTTCTGGACACCAGCATCAAAAGAGGGAAAGGCAGGGAGTTCTAAAAACGGAAAACTTAAAGGAGTTATTGCAGTTCCTCCTAAGTTAAAGTGGCGACCATGGAAAAAATAGTTATAATGGATATCTTGCTCTACTTTACAATTATTTCCTAAAATAATGGCATTGGCAAATAAAGAACCGGCGAAACTGGCATTGTTTCCCACTGCGATACTTCCATTTTGGGAAGTCACTCCCAGATTCCCAGAATTCACTGTAAGGTTATTCCCTATTATTATATTGTCGATTCCCACCAGGATGAAATCTTCCAGATTTATTTCTCCTCCTGAGCCGTTAAGGTATATTTTGGAACTCCTGGCGGTATTTGTCTGATTAAATATTATCAGCCCATTCCAGCGGGCATTCCCTGTCATCTGTAAAGCAGGTTGTTCAGATTCCAAGCCATCCTCGATATAGAGGATCCCATATCCAATAAAATTATTTCCCAGAGTCAAATGGGCATCTTTGACATATACTATTTTATAATCATCGCTGGCACCAATTGTTTGGTTTTCCCATGTCGTATCTTCCTGAATAGTATAATCAGCATTATCGCGGATGAAGGAAAATAAAAGTGAAGTATCCAGAGTGTAATTTATGTTTCCTTCGATAGGAGAACAAATGCCTTCCAGAGTGACATATTGAACTTCAGGTAGATTTTCATCCAGGTTGAGGCGCAATGCAGGTTTTCCCCCTTCTATAACTGCTCCCTGCAGTGTGTGATTTTTTCCACTGATGATGGTATTCTGGGATTGGTTTTCTACTCCTTTGACTTCTACCTCACCATTTTCCTCTAGAATAAAATTTATCGCTCCCAGCTCTTCCAGACTTATACTTGGCTTTGCGGCCTGAGCCTGTGTTTTCTTTTTATATCCCTGAGCATAAGAAAATGTATATCCTAAAAGGAGGATAATAATCCCGACTTTAATTACCCGGTTCATATCTTTCACCTCCAGTTTTATCTCATTTATATTTTTGCAAATATTATACCAGGTGAGTATAAAAATAACACTATGATTATTAAAAGGTTACAACATTACCTAATATCTTTCTTTATATAAATGTGTAAAGTTTAGTTGCACTCACCGCAACAGAAGTTACGGTAAGAAAAATTTTATGCCTATCTCCACCATTCCCTGTCCAGGCTGCGATAATTTATCGCTTCTGAAATATGAACAGCAGTTATACTTTCACTTTTTTCCAGATCAGCGATTGTCCTGGCAATTTTCAAAATTTTATCATATGCCCGGGCAGAAAGTTTCAGTTCCTCCATCGCCATCCGGAGTAGATTCTGGCAGGATTCATCAAGTTGACAGAACTTTTTCAAATCCTTCTTATTCATTCTGGAGTTTAATTTAGATGCTTTAAATCGTTTATGCTGAATTTTTCGGGCTGATAAAATTCTTTTTCTTATCTGGAGAGATGATTCTGCAGGCAGGTCCTGGGAAAGTTGAGCATAGTCAACCGCAGGCACCTGAATTTGAATGTCTATCCTGTCCAGAAGTGGTCCTGATACTTTGGTCAAATACCTCTGAATCTGATAAGGTGTGCAGTGACATTCTCTTATTCGGGAGCCAAAATAACCACAGGGGCAGGGGTTCATTGCTGCCACCAGCATGAACTCTGCAGGGTAGGTGATGGTATGTTGTGCCCTGGCCACTGTTACTTCTCCATCTTCCAGAGGCTGGCGTAATGATTCCAGAGCGTCACGCCTGAACTCCGGAAGTTCATCTAAGAAAAGCACACCTTTATGAGCCAGAGATACCTCCCCTGGTTTGGGAAAAGTTCCTCCACCAATTAAAGCAATGTTGGAGGATGTGTGATGAGGATTTCGAAAAGGACGGACAAGAATTACAGGTTTATCCTTAGTGAGCAATCCTGCTATACTGTGAATTTTTGATACCTCTAAGGATTCTTCCAGATTCAGTTCTGGGAGGATGGTGGGTATTCTTCTGGCCAGCATGGTTTTACCTGCTCCTGGCGGACCTATCATTATAATGTTATGGCCACCAGCAACGGCTATTTCAATTGCTCTCTTTGCCTGAATCTGTCCCTTGACTTCCGAGAAATCAACATCATATTTTCTCCCCTCTGTTAATATTTTTCTAAAATCGGTTTTATATGGTTTTATATCTATTTTCCCTTCAATGAATGCTACTGCTTCCAGAAGTGATTCCACGGGATAGACATTTATATTTTCATAGAAGCTTGCTTCCCGGGCATTCTCCTTGGGTAAAATTATCCCCTGTTTGTCTCTGAGGGTAACCAGTTGGGCAATGCTTAAAATCCCTCGCACAGGACGTAACTTTCCGTCCAGCGCCAGTTCTCCTACGATTATAAATCCGGAAAGAGCATCAGCAGAGATTTCTCCCCGGGCACAGAGTATTCCTAGGGCTATAGGTAAGTCATATAAGGAGCCTTCCTTCTTTGTATTTGCCGGTGCCAGGTTCACTGTGATTCTTTTATCCGAGAATTCATAGCCGGAATTTAAAATTGCAGACCGCACGCGTTCTTTACTTTCTTTAATTGCTGTATCCGGAAGTCCCACAATGTTAAAAGCTGGCAGGCCCTTGGTGATGTCAACCTCAATTTCTACAAGGTAAGGCTTAATTCCTGCTGTTCCTCCGGAATAAGTTTTGGATAGCATTTTAAATTGCAAATTTTTTTGTTACTGTCTATAATTATAAAAATTAAATTTTAAAACTGCAAATGAAAAGGGGGAAGAGATGAAAAAAAAGTGGCTTATTGTAGTGATAGTTTTGATCGCTGTATTTTTCCTCATCTGGGTTACTGGTCCCAGAGAGAAGACCACCCCATCACTGAAAGAGAAAGCCAAAGTTAGCGAAATAAAGGAGAAGGAGGAACCCGTACAGTCATTACCTGTGGAAGATTTTGAAAAGCTGTATAGTCAGGCTAAAAAATTGATTTCGGAAGGCAGCTTTCTGGAAGCTAAAGAGATATACAAAAGATTAATTCAGGAGTTTCCTGACAACTCTCGTCTTTCCAAACTGGAAAGCGAGCTCTGGGATTTAAATATAAAAATTCTGTTTTCTCCATTAAAGGATGAATATTCCACAGTATATGAAGTACAGCCCGGAGATACACTCTCCTCTATAGCCAGAAAATTCAAAACCACAGTAGGGTTAATTAAAAAAAGCAACAATCTTACTTCAGACATTATCCGTCCTGGACAGCGGTTGAAAATCTTAACTGCTAAGGTGAGCATAATAGTGGATAAATCACAGAATAAATTGTTTTTGAAAATAAATGATGAAATATTTAAGGCTTATCCCTGTTCTACCGGCAAGTTCAATTCCACTCCCACAGGCAAATTTAAAATTGTAAATAAACTTATTGATCCTGTATGGTTTAAAGCCGGGGCAATTGTCCCCCCTGAAAGTCCGGAAAATATTCTGGGTACGAGGTGGCTGGGACTGGATTTAAAAGGGTATGGCATACATGGTACCACTCAACCTGAGACCATTGGGAAACAGGTAACTCAGGGATGTATTCGGATGTACAATAAGGATGTAGAGGAGCTTTTTGATATCGTTCCTGTAGGAACTGAGGTGATAATAATAGATTAACATGGCTGTACTGGAATTTGAAAAGCCAATACTGGAACTGGAAAAGAAAATCGTAGAGCTTAAAAAATTTTCTTTTGAAAAAAAAATAGATCTTACTCGGGAGATAGAAAAAATTGAGGAAAGGCTGGAGGCATTAAAGGGAGAGATTTATGGTAATCTGACTCCCTGGCAAAAGGTTCAGATTGCCCGCCATCCTGACAGACCTACCACACTGGATTATATTCAGATGATAATGAGCGATTTTATAGAGCTGCACGGAGATAGATTATATGGGGACGATAAAGCGATGGTGGCGGGATTTGTCAGGCTGGAGGGAAAGAAGCTGGCAATTGTAGGACATCAGAAAGGAAGAGATACCCGGGAGAATCTGGAGAGAAATTTCGGATGCGCTCACCCTGAAGGATACAGAAAGGCATTAAGGATTTTTAAACTGGCAGAAAAATTCTCTATTCCCATTGTGTGTTTTATAGATACCCCAGGTGCTTATCCTGGTATTGGAGCTGAGGAGAGAGGACAGGCTCATTCCATTGCTGCCAATATCCGGGAGATGTTTAATATCCGGGTGCCGATTCTGGTGGTGGTGATAGGAGAAGGAGGAAGTGGAGGAGCTCTGGGAATTGGGATAGGAGATAGAGTGGGAATGTTGGGGTATTCTTATTATTCTGTGATTTCACCGGAGGGGTGTGCTGCGATATTATGGAGAGAAAAGGATAAGGCAGAAGAAGCAGCTCGAGTTTTGAAACTTACGGCGGACGATTTATATCGTTTGGGGATAATAGATGAAATAATAGAAGAACCTCTGGGAGGTGCTCACCGTGACCCCTTAATGGCAGGGGAAAGGATAAAGGACTTTATCCTTCGCAATCTCTCTTCTCTGGAAGGTGTCGGTATTGATGAACTTCTGGAAAATAGATATCAGAAGTTCAGAAAAATAGGAATAATCTCTGTTCAGGAAAAATAATCCTTAGATTCTCGCCACTAAGTTTACTGACAATTTTTAATCTTCATACATAATTAACCTAACTGCAAAAGTTAGATTTTATGATAAAAATAAAAAAAATACTTGACAAAATTTATCAAATATGTTATATTTTATAGTGGAAAAGGAGGTGAGATAGAATGGAATATC
>NATI01000051.1 GCA_002085265.1 Candidatus Omnitrophica bacterium 4484_49
TCATTTAAGAACTAAAGGAGTTATTTACACTTTCATAAAAACCTGGGAATATATTTTATATAAGCTCAGGGAGCGCAAAAGTAAATTCAGGCCAGTAACCGTAAAAGAAAATGACCTCTGGTTGGTTTCCAATCCTAAAGGGGTGAAATTTGGTTATGGAGAGAAAGAATTAACCGTAAATGTTGGACTTCACACCAGTGTGAAATGTGTTGAAAAACTTCATAATTCTACTCAGGCAGATTGGGAATTTGAAGAAATTAATCAGGAGTTAATTGCGAAACAAAGATGGTGGAATTTACCGATGCATCAGATATGGTATATCACTCTTAGCAAAAATAAAATTTCCTGGACTATAATTCTGAATGTAGAAAATATTATGATTTTAGAGGAGATAAAAGCAGGTATTTTAACAAATGGTGACTATAAAAACATTACAATAAATGGGAAAAGGTACCAATTCCCTGAATCATACAACTGGGAATTATTAGGGGGCTGGCAAGATAAGAATTCTCTTATATTACAAGGCAATTCTCCTATTCCAGATATAAGATTTGAGGTTCGAAAATCACTTTTTCCTATATCTCTTATTGCCCAGAATACCGACAATCATCTCAGGGGACGCCTGGTTCAAATCGGGATATTTACACCTGTGGAACTACCTGCTGGAAGATATGAATTGGTTGAATTAAGAATGGAATTATTATATTAGTATGAAGATTCTTTTAGTAAACATGCCCTGGAAATCAGGTGGCCTGTGGGGAGTAAGAGCCGGTTCACGCTGGCCTCACCTCAGACACCCTTTAGGAGAAAAAGATTATCTGCCTTATCCATTTTTTCTGGGATATGCCACGGCATTATTGAGACAAAATGGATATGATGCGAAATTAATTGATGCCATTGCTGAGAAAATCGAGGTTCCAGAATTTTTAAAACTGGTAGAAAGAGAAAAGCCAGATCTTATAGTGGCTGAAACTTCTACACCATCTTTGAATTATGATCTTATGTTACTTCAAAGACTTCGAGATATTGCCCCTGTGGTTGTTTGTGGTCCTGAGTATAATATCCGTCAGGAAGTATTTCTGAAAAAAAATTCTTTTATAGATTATGTAATGGTTGGAGAGTACGAGTATACTCTTCTGGAGTTAGTTGAAAATCTGGAGACAGAGCGTGGGCTTTCTCAAATAAAGGGGCTGATTTTCCGTAAAGATGGTGAAGTTTATTATAACGGTTTAAGAGAACTTATAAAAGATTTAGACCAATTACCGTGGCCGTGGAGAAAAGATTTACCCATGGAATGCTATGTAGATGCTCCTGGAGGTATGCCTTTACCATGTGCTCAGATGTGGACATCTCGAGGATGTCCCTACAGGTGTATTTTCTGTCTCTGGCCCCATATCATGTATCATGGTAATAGTTACAGAATGCGAGATCCTGAAAAGGTTGTGGATGAAATGGAATTCCTTATTAAGGAGATGAAATTCAGATCAATATATATAGATGACGATACTACAAATGTAAACAAGAAAAATCTTATCCAAATTGCTAACGAAATTAAAAGAAGAAAGTTGAAATTTCCATGGGCTATAATGGCACGTCCTGATTTAATGGATAAAGAACTGCTTAGGGTCCTTCGTTCAGCAGGGTTGTACGCTGTTAAATATGGGGTGGAATCAGCAGAACAGAAAATACTGGACTTAGCCAGTAAAAATATGAACTTGGAATATGCTCTGGAAATGATTAGATACACACAGAAACTGGGTATCAAAACTCATCTTACCTTTACTTTTGGTCTACCTGGTGAGACAAGAGAGAGTATTCAGAAAACCATCAACCTTGCTTTAAAATTAAACCCTTATTCTGTCCAGTTTTCAATCAATACTCCATTTCCTGGGACCACATATTATTCTCAATTAAAAGCAAAGGGTTGGAAGGAACCGGAGGACTGGAGTTTGTTTGACGGCCATAAAGCAGCGGTTATAGAATCTGAGGAGTTGAGTAAAGAGTACTTGGAGGATGTGTTAAATAAGGCATACAAGTTGTGGTTTGAACATAAACACCAAGAATTAATGCGTAAATCTATATGGCAGGAGGCAAAAACATTTTATCAATTATCAAAACTTTATGGATTAAAGTTTGCCCGGGAGAAAAAGGGTGCTTATCTTCAGATAAAGAGGCAACTACAAACTGAGGCTAAACAGGGAAAAAAATCACAGGAGAAAAATACTGATTTTATAAAAGGCATCTTAAGCGGTAGAGAAGCCTATACCGGACCACAAGTGGTGGTGTTGGACCTTACCGATAAATGTAATCTCAACTGTATTGGATGCTGGCTCCATTCACCACTTATAAAAAGAGGTGAGAAGAAATTAGATAAGTCTTTAGATACCAAATGTGTAAAGAACCTTATAGATGAATTTTCGAAATTAAATGTTCAGGAGATTCAACTTTCTGGAGGAGGAGAGCCATTACTGCATCCTGATATTTTTGAAATTATAGCTTATATTAAAAGTAAGGGAATGAAATGTCAGTTAATTACTAATTTCACCCTGCTGAATAAACACAAAATAGATAAGATAATCTCTCTGGGGTTAGACAATATAACAATCAGTTTATGGGCGGGTGATTTTGATACCTATCAGAAGGTCCATCCTGGAGTGGATAAGAAGGTTTTCCTCAATATAGAATCTAATCTTAAGTATCTCATCAAAACCAGAGGAGATAAACCGCTGGTGAGAATTTACAATGTGATTTCCAGTCTGAATTATAAAAACATTCCTCAAATGCTTAATTTTGCTTTAAAAACAGGAGCAGATTTCCTGGAATTCCAACTAATGGACCCTATCCCAGATGTTACCGAGCATCTGCTTCTAAACCCCAGTCAGGCAGAAGAGGTGAGAAATATAATAGCAGAATTGAAAGGAAGACAAGATTATGTTTCGGATTTTATTTCCGATGAGGAAATTCTTGACTATGAGCATCCCTGGCATAAAAGAGAACTGAAAGATTTCGGAAGATTTGTGAAGGGTCACGACAAAAACTTTACATTGATAAATGGTATAAGACAGGCTCGCTGCAGAAATGGGAAGTTTAGTATAATTAGGAAACCAGAACCTCCCCATAATGTCAGGAATGTGAAGTATTACTTTGACCAAGAGAGTTGTAAAAATTGTAAATTTTGCTGATGAAATGACATTGGGAAATATAAAAGATAAAAGTTTTTCTGAAGTCTGGTTTTCTTCTTCTTATAATGAGTTTAGACATAAATGTAAATATTTACCTAAGTGTGATGACTTTTTTAAATCTATAAACTGTTATAAGGTATGTGATAATCTGGGAATGAATCTCGCAATTCATAAGGAGGTTCTGAAGAATATAAAACAGATTCCAGTATCTTCTAAAATAGAGATACAGAAAAATAAAATAGTTATCCCCGCTCGTAGTTATCATTATGGGAATCTAAATCGCGACGGGAATATTTTTGGTAAAAATCTGGTTATAGATGGAGGAGAAAAATTTGGATACGCATTGTATAAATTTTCAGTACCAGACTCCAGCAAATACGAACTTTGGACAAAATATGCAGCGGAAATTCCTCGTCCTGTTAATTTGACTTTGGACGGAAAATATTTGGGAAAAATAGCAAAGACAACAACCGGTGGATGGACTGCAAGACATCTCAAGTATTTCCAGGAGATGGATGTTTTTCTGGAAAAAGGCGAGCATACTATAGAACTATTCTCTCCTGATTGTTTTCCCCATTTGGAGAGAATTGAACTCCGGAAAAAAGAAAAAAAGTCTCAAAAGTTTTATGCTGATCCTGCTTGCGTGTATAAGACTCGCAAGCCCTTAAGTTTATTTAGGGAATCACTTCATACCCATGGATTAAAATTTACTTTAGCCAGGACTGCAAAGTTTTTAAAACCACGAAATATAATAAACAATTATCTGGATATAATTGGAATTCTGGATGGGAGATATGGATATAAAGGCCCTTTTCATGTTCAGATAGATTTGACCAACACCTGTAATAACAATTGTATAGGTTGCTGGTGTAATTCTCCACTTCTGGAAGAAAAAAGGATGCCTCCCGAAGTTAAATCTCTGTATCTTCCTGTCGACGTAGTCAAGGAACTGCTTGATGAAATTAAGGCTTTAGGAGCCAGCGAGGTTTACTATTCAGGAGGAGGGGAACCATTTACTCACCCTGATATTATGGAAATTTTAGAATACACCAAAAAGTTAGGCCTTACCTGTTATGTTAACACCAATTTTACCCTTATTGATAAAGATAAAATAGATAGATTAATTTCTGCTGGAATTGACCACCTCACTGTAAGTATATGGGCAGGGACAGCTGAAACTTATGCCCGCACTCATCCTAACAAGAATGAATCCACATTCTATGATATTAAAGAAAGACTGCAATATTTAAATACCAGAAAAATAGAAAAACCCTATATAAAACTTTATGAGGTTATCTTTACCATGAATTATCAGGAAATAAGAGAAATGATAGATTTTGCTCGAGTTACAGGTTGTGAATCGGTAGAGTTCACTTTGATAGATACCATTCCTGGCAAAACAGATAAATTAGCCCTTAAACCATCTGAGACTGCTGTATTGTATAAAATATGTAAGGAAATAGAAAAAGAACTAACTCCAGATTTTAATTATCATGGTGTGCATCTTTTCAGATTTGATCAATTTATAAGAAGAATCAGTGATGAACATGATGTAGTTGAAGCTAAATATGACCGCAATATTATTGACTCTATTCCCTGTTATATAGGCTGGTTATTTGCTCGAATTTTACCTGATGGCAATGTAAATTCCTGTCTGAAATCTCATAGATTTCCTGTGGGTAATCTTTATGAAAAAACATTCTCTGAAATATGGAATTCCAATCCTCAGATGTATTTTCGTCAGAAGACATTATGTTACAAAAAAGAAGACCGCTTTTTCCGACTGATTGGTAACGATCCCGATATTCAGGAAGCCGGATGCTATAAGAGTTGTGATGACATCGGAAGGAATCTCCACATGCATAAGAAAATTATGTCTCTGACTAAACCTGAACTATTGTTATTGAAGTTGATAGCAAAATATAAAAAATCTCAAATGGAAAAAAGAAGGGAAAGATTGGTTCTTTATCGTAAGGAATTGCCATCCATCGATGACAAGGTTATTTTAGGAATAATTGATGGTAGGAAAGCATATCAGGGGCCGGAACATGTGGTGGTAGATTTAACTAATAGATGCCAGTTAAAATGTATTAGTTGCTGGTTATATTCCCCTTATTTAAGACAAAGTAAACCCTCTCCAGAGTGGTTGAAACAAACAATACCATTGGAAATAATGAATAAATGTATTCAGGAACTTTCAGATTTAGGACTCAAAATAATAAGATTCACAGGAGGGGGAGAGCCATTATTATATCCGAAAATTTTAGAACTTATAGAACTGGCAAAAAGTAAGGGAATTAAAACCTGTGTAACCACCAATTTCTATGGTCTCAGTGATGATTTTGTTAAGGAATTGTTAAAATTAAATTTGGATGAACTGGCTGTAAGTCTGTGGGCAGGAGATCCCGATACTTACACAAAACTACATCCCGGCACCAAACCAGAGGATTTTTTAAAAATAAAGGAACAACTATATTATTACAATACTCATAAAAACAATACTAAAGTAACAATAGCCAATGTAATTTGTAATTTAAACCACAACAATGTATTTAAGATGGCAGAATTGGCAAAGGAAGTAAAGGCTGATGCTGTATATTATACCTTGGTAGATGTATTTAAAGAAGAAACCGATTTTCTGGTTTTGAGAGAAAATGATTATATTGAACTGGAAAAAGAGTTCCAAATAACTGAGAAATATTTGAAAGACAATTGTATTGAGATAGAAAATTTGAATGGATTTAAAGAAAGGATTGCTTCTTACAGTCAGACTGCAGAGTATGATAGGAGAAGAATTGATTCTATCCCCTGTTATGTGGGATGGTTTTTTGCTCGCATTTTAGCCAATGGGGAAGTGGTTCCCTGTTGCCGGGGGGCAAATTATCCCATGGGAAACATAAATAAATTGTCATTTTCTGAAATATGGTTTTCTAAAAAATATAATGGCTTCCGTTCACGAGCAAAATATCTCAAAAAGGATCAACCATATTTCTGGAAAATGAACTGTTATAAAGAATGTGATAATTTCATGCATAATCAGGATATACATTGCAGAGTAAATAGGATTCACCGCCAGTAATATAATTATGAGATTCCCCAATTATATAATGATTCAGACTGTATCCGGTTGCAATGCCAGTTGTAAGTTTTGTCCCTATCCTTATATTCGAGAACATATCCCATTTTGTAAGATGGATAATAACACTTTTAGAAAAATAATCGATGAATGCTCCCATCATAAAAATATTAAAGTGATAATGCCCTATCTTATGAACGAACCCCTTCTGGATAGAAATCTTCCTGAAAAAATAGGTTATATTAAAGCAAAAGTCCCCTGGGCTAAAGTTCACATTTTAACTAATGGCTCTCTTTTGGATAAAGAGTTTGCTCTCTCTTTAATAAAAAGTGGTATTGACTGGATAGGATTCAGTTTCCATGGGATTTATCCTCACACTATAGAGGAAGTTATGGGGGTAGATTATCAGGTTACTTTAAATAATATCTTAAACTTTATCGAGACCGCCAAGATGTCTAGGAAGGATGTGTCAGAATATATCATGATTACATTCCTTCAGCACTCCGGGCTCTCCTCAACAGAGAAGGAAGATACCTTTAAATTCTGGAAGGAAAGAGGGATAACCCGGATAAGTTTTTATAATAGCCCCATTTCCAGAGCGGGTAATGTACCAGTTCTTCCTGGAGTCAGAAATGAAAAAATCTACGGTTGCAATTCTATCTGGACGGAAGAGATGATTCATATTTTAGCTGATGGAAGCGTTGTCCTGTGCTGTATGGACTGGAAAAAGGAGATGGTATTGGGTAATGTGGAAAAATCCAGTATCGAGGAAATATGGAATTCGGAGTTATTCCGAGATACCTGGAAGCAAATAAGGGGTGAGAACCCTCCTTCCAGAAATTTAATATGTTTGCGATGCGAATGTGCTAAAACTCAACCAGATACCCTCGAGAATAAAATTCTGCTGATCTTGCCTCCACCCTGGGGATATGAAACCCCTCCTGTGGGTTTGGGTGTAATATCTGAAGTTCTGGAAGAAAAAGGATATGAAGTAGAAGTTTTAGATTTGAACATTCTTCTTTATTCCCGTGTTACCTCTGAACACAAATATTACTGGCGAATGGATCAGTCCCTTCACTGGAAAGAACCTGATTTTTTAAACAGCCTCAGGATGAAATATCCTTATATATTTCGGGAATTAGAAGAGAGACTAAAACAAGACAGGTCTAAAGTTGTCGGGTTTTCGATACCAACTAATTGCATGTATCCCATGGTGAAATGGGCTGTGGATATTTTAAAATCCCAGTATCCCCAAAGGTTTATAATAGTGGGAGGGGCATCGGTAAGTATTGAAGAACAAAGAGAGGAATTACTTGCTGACACAAAAGATAAGATAGATGTTGTGGTTATAGGAGAAGGGGAATCTGCTATAATAAATTTAGTAGAAAATATATTCAAAAATAAGTCTATAAATGATATTCCCAATGTTTTAATTCTCAGGGACGGAAATGAAATTTTAAGCAAAACTGATTCCATATTTCGTCTCGACGACTTTCCTTTTCCCAAATTTAAAAAATTTCCCTTACATCTTTACAGTGTTCAGGAAAGCTTAGCAGTAGAATGGTCGCGGGGTTGTATAGGTAAATGTAAATTTTGCGACTTCAGGGTGGTGACCAATTTCTATAAAAAGAAATCTCCAGATAGAATAGTAGAAGAATTGGAATACTATGTCAGAAATCTAAATAAAAAACACTTCTCAGTTGTTGATTCTTCAGTGAACGGAGATGTTAAATGGCTGGAAAGAATCTGTGAAGAGTTAATTAGAAGAAATTTGAAAATTCAACTTACAGGCCTCGCTATTCCCAAACCTGATACTTCACTGAGATTACTAAAAAAGATGAAAAAGGCCGGATTTTACAGGTTGGAATACGGAGTGGAGAGTGGAGCCGATAAGATTTTGAAAGCCATGGGAAAATATTTTAATTCCCAGGAAGCATCACGAGTGTTACAGAATACCAAAAAAGTGGGAATCAAAAATGTAGTTTATTTTATCGTGGGTTATCCTGGAGAAGAAGAAGAGGACTTTCGGGAAACACTGGAATTTATTCGTGCTAATAAAGAACATATAGACATGGTCAAATCTGTAAATCCATTGTATCTTATGGCCGGGTCAGAACTTTATTCCCAGAGAAAAAAATATAACATAAATTTACCTCAAGATAATCCTGATGTATACTGGTATATTGAAGATAAAAACACGTTCAATTTACGTATGGAGCGGGTTAAAAAAGTTCAGGATCTATTAAAAGAACTTAAAATTCCATATACTACTGAAGCCACTGCTTTGCCTGAGGGAGTGAATAGAAGGAGAGGGGGGAAGAAGAGAGAAGCGGATATCGTCTTAGTTACCACTCCCCCGTGGGGGATAAACAATCCTCCTGTGGGATTGGCTTATTTAGCCAGCTATCTTCGCAAACATGGATATCATCCCCAAGTTTTTGATTTTAATATCCAATTCTACCATAGCGGAAAAGAAGAATTTCAACATTTGTGGCATGTGGAGAATAAGAACTTCTGGAAGGATAAGACATGGTTTAATCTCCTTAAGAAAATTTTTCAAAGGGAAATAGAAGAAAGTGTAGAAAAAATTTTAGAGACCCAGTCTCCTATAATCGGTTTCTCGGTTGTAGATCCCAAAGAGAATCTTACCATTGAATTTATTAAAAGGATAAAGGAGAAAGACAAGAAGAGGAAAATTATTTTGGGAGGACCGGCTTGTTTGACTCCTCACTCTAGAGAGGTTTTCACTAATGAGATTGGTGATTTAATTGATTATTTTGTTCCCGGGGAAGGAGAAGAAACTCTGCTTCATATAATAAAAAATAACTGTCAGGGGAAAATAGAAGGGACAATTTTCAAAGAGGATAATACCTGGAAATACATCCCTCGTGCTCGTATAGATAATCTGAATCAGATTCCGTTTCCCACCTATGAGGATTTTGATCTCAATCTTTATCCTGGTAATTCTTTAATTTTAGAATGGTCCCGGGGTTGTATAGGAAAATGCGCTTTTTGTATAAATTATAAATTCGTCAAAGGATATAGATACAGAACTGCAGAACATATTTTTGAAGAATTGAGATACCATGTAGAAGTTAATCACATCAGGCGGTTTACGATATGTGACCCCATTATAAATGGTAATCCTAAAGTATTGAGTAAGCTCGGGTGCCATAAATTGCAAATAGGGGTTGAAAGTGGTTCTCCCGAGGTATTGAGAAAAATGAGAAAACTCTATACCCCTGAAATTGCAGAGAATTTTCTTCGAAAAGCTCATCGGGCTGGGATGGAAACTGAAATATTTATTATGATTGGTTTCCCGGGAGAGGGAGAAAAGGAATTTCAGGAAACTGTAGAATTTGTAAAAAGAAACAGCGATTATATAGATACAATTAAGTCCATAAACACCCTTCATCTCATTGCTGGTGCTGATGTCTATGAGCATAGAGAGAAATTTGGGATTAAACCATTACCTCCCGAAAACTGGCATTATCTCTGGGAGACAGAAGATGGAAATAATTACGAAATAAGACGGAGAAGAGGAGAGTATCTTCTGGAAGTTGCTCGTAAACTTGGTATTAAAGTCATGGAAACCAATCTTCATGAAGGGAAACACCTTGGTCAGCAGGAAATTAACTATCAGAGATTAAAATTGCTGGTGAATAATCTCCAGGATTTACCTCAAAGAAAAAAACTCAGTCCAATTTTGCCTCGAAAAAGATGGATTAAATTTCCATATTTGGTATTAATTTTAATGTTGACTATGATTGCTGAAGTTTATCTCTGGATATTAAAGAAACTGAGAAGAATGATAATATTTCCCGGAAGTTGAAAATGAAAATTTTTATGATTCATCCTCATGATTTATTTGATTTTTCAGAACCCTGGACAATCAGGATAAAGTCACTTGCTTCTCAGTTTAAATCTAAGGGACACGAAGTAAAAATTGCCTATTTTCCTCTGCGTGTTTCTCATGCACATCCTCCCCCAGCTCAATGGCAGGGGATTCCAGTTATAACTCTGGATAGAAGAAGGGGATTGAATTATCTGTTTAAAAATACCTTGAAATTATATAATGAAATAAAATGGGCAGATATTATCCATTTTCAGAAATGTTTTCATTATGCTTCCATCCCTGCAATTCTTGCTTCCTGGTTGGCTAAGAAACCACTTCATTATGATTGGGATGATTGGGAGACGAAAATTTATTTCTATGGCAAACCCGCATCACCGATAATCGGAATTTATATGTGGATTCTGGAAAGAGCAATTCCTAAATTTGTAGATTCAGTTTCTCTTTCCAGTAAAAGACTTCTGGAATTGGCAACTAAAGAATATGGGGTAGCTAAAGATAGGACCACAATGGCACCTGTCGGTGCTGATTGTGAAAGATTCAGTCCTCAAAATTCCGGTGATGAAATCAGAAAAAAATACAGAATAGACGGTCCTATAGTTCTTTATCTCGGTCAACTACATGGAGCTCAGTATGCGGAGTTATTTATTCAATCTGCACAAATAGTAGCCCGTTGGCATCCTAGCACTATGTTTTTCATCGTCGGTGGAGGATACAGATTACAGGAATTGAGAGCCCTCGCTTATCGATTGGGAATGGCAGATAAAATAATATTTACTGGATTTGTTTCCCACGATGAAACCTGGAAATATATCGCTGCATCTGATGTATGTGTAGCTTGTTTTGAGAATAATGATATCACTCAATGTAAAAGCCCTTTAAAACTTGCAGAATATCTGGCAAGTGGAAAAGCGATTGTCGCCAGTAATGTAGGAGAGGTAAGAAATATGGTGGGAGGAGTAGGAATCTTGGTGGAACCAGGAAATCATGTTGTTCTGGCAGGAGCAATTAACGAACTTCTATTCCGTCCAGATCTCAGGGCTAAAATGGGAATGATTGCCAGGAAAAGAGCTTTGGAAAAATATAACTGGACCTGGACCGCAGATAATTTACTTCAGACCTATTTCAGAGTAACGAAAGGATATGAACTTAGAAGGAAATGAACTGGTATTTGTTACCAGGGAGAGAAAGGACCTTCCAGGAGCCCGTTATCGAGCATATAATTTTTCCAAATATTTAAATTCTCAAGGAATTAAATCTCAGGTATTTTCTTACGCAGATACCATTGGTGCTTTAAGTGGAGATCTGGAGAGATTCTTAACATTTAAAGATAAAATAGTGCTTAATATAAAAGCGATTAAACTTTTTGCAAAAATTATTAATCCAATTTTTATAATTCAAAGGTTTAATTATCATTCCCTGGCTCCTTATTTGTATTCAAAGGTAAAAAAGATTGATTATATTTTCGATCTCGATGACTGGGAGTTCCGTGAGGATATAACATATCTTTTAGGCATTTTTCCGAAATCGAAAGCGGAGTTTTTATCCAGAACTATAGCCAGAGAGGCTCGAGTCTGTTTTGCAGGGAGCAGATTTCTGGAAGATTATCTGAAAAATGTAAATCCTGAAACTTATTATCTAACACCAGGTATAGACCTCGATGTTTTTTCATCTCTTTCAGATAAAAATGGTGAAGTTGTGAAGCTCGCCTGGTTAGGAACTATGTTCCGAAAAGAAGACTTTTACAACTTAAATCTCCTGTTTGAGATTGTTTCCAAAATGGATAGCAACTTTCATTTGAAAATTATAGGAAGCGGAATATATATAAATGAAGTGAAGTCTCAAGCAGAAAAATTAAAAATTAAAAATATAAGCTTTACAGGCTGGGTTAGACCTGAATCTATTCCGGAATTGCTGAATGAAATTCATATAGGGGTCTATCCAATTGCAGTAAAAAACAAATTTATGATGGCTAAGTTTCCTGTTAAAGTTTTGGAATTCATGGCTAAGGGAATTCCAGTGGTGGCTACAAATTTTGGAGAGGTTGCTTCTATAATAAAAAATGGAGATGATGGTTTCCTGACAGATGACATCCTCGGGTTTAGAGAAGCTTTATATGTACTGATAAAAAACAAGGACTTGAGAAAAAAAATAGGTATTAAAGCCAGAAAAAAGATAGAAAATGAGTATAACCTTAAGGTTCAGGGTGAAAGGCTCTTGGGAATTTTAAAAAATGTCTGAAAAAGTAGTGCTTTTGAATTCGGTTGGGAAAGATGACAGAGGCTATTATATAATTCATTCGCCGTCCCGCTGGTCTCAAGGAGTTAGAGATTTATCTTCCTGGTTTGCCTATTATCCTTGGGAGCTTGCCTATAGCAGTTCATTATTGAAGAAATATACCGATTATAAAGTAAAATTGCTCGATCCCTGTTTGAACCGCTGGGATAAACATCAGACTTTACAGGCAGTTCTGGAAGAGGAACCGCACTGGCTAGTGATAGAGTCTAGTACCAGGACGATAAATGAGAATCTATGGGTGGCTAAACAGGTAAAGAAAGAAATAAATACCAGGCTGATATTTGTGGGACAACATCCCAGTGTTTATCCGGAAAAGATGCTCGCTCAGGGGATTGATTATGTCCTGTACGGAGAATATGAATACACTCTTCTGGAGTTACTTCTAAGGAGAAGTCCTGAAAATGTCCCAGGAGTTTACCCCAATCCTCCCCGGCCACTTCTTGATTTTTCTCAACTTCCCTGGCCAGAAGATGAGGATATACCTCGTATCCGTTACGGAATGCCAGGAGAACCGAGCTCAGAGTATCTGGAAATTCAAGCTTACGCCAGCCGTGGCTGTATGGGAGATTGTAAATTTTGTGTGTGTAGAAATATATATTATCGTAAAAAGTCCTGGAGACCGAGGGATGTAAACGATGTTGTGGAGGAGATTAAATACTTAAAACATAAATATCCCGAAATGGAAGGAATTTTTTTTGACGAGGAGGCCCACAACACCAGTAAAGATTTTATCACTCAATTGAGCAGAAAAATCATAAAAGCAGGCTTTAACAATTTAAAATATGAAGCAATGTGTGATATCAGATTTTTGGATGAGCAGATATTACAGGCAATGCGGACTGCAGGATATTATAAGATTCGATTTGGAATTGAGACAGCAGATCCTAAATGTGGAGAAAAAATAGGTAAAAAAATTGATATCCCGAGGACAATTCGCCTCTTAAGGTTCAGTAAGAAAATTGGCTTGAAAACCTACGCTACATTTATGTTCGGGTTACCAGGAGCCGATTTTAATATTGAGAGGAAGAACATCAATCTTATGGAGTTTCTGATAAAAGAAGGACTTTTAGACAATGTACAAATCTCAATTGTCACTCCTTTACCTGGCACTCCCTTTTATTACTGGG
>NATI01000052.1 GCA_002085265.1 Candidatus Omnitrophica bacterium 4484_49
AAAGGAGGCCAATATCCCAAATGTAGAGTTAAAATATCTTTCTATGGGTATGTCTAATTCTTATAAAGTAGCAATTGAAGAGGGAGCCAATATGATAAGATTAGGAACAATTATATTTGGGGAAAGAGCTTATGATTAAACAAGGGGGATAGACTATGAAAGTTACAATAATTACCGACAATACAGTTTATGATAAAAAGTTAAGAAGTGAATGGGGATTTTCTGCACTCATTGAAGTAGAGAATACCCCTCACCCTGAACCAGAACAAGTTCGGTCCAGGGTAAAAATTTTATTCGATACCGGCGCCAGTGGAGAAGTTTTACTGTATAATATGAGTAAATTAAATATTGATCCTAAAAGAATAGAGTGTGTTTTTATTTCCCACGACCATTGGGACCATACTGGAGGATTAAAGGATTTTCTGAAACTTAATGATAGAGTAAAACTTTATGTACCCCAGCATTTTTCTTCCAAGTTAGATGTGAAAGAATTTATTAAGGTAAAAGAATCTCTAAAAATCTATGAAAATGTTTTCTCAACCGGCGAACTTATGAGGATAGAGCAGTCTTTAATATTGAAATTGGATAAAGGGTTGGTAGTAATTGCTGGTTGTTCTCATCCTGGTGTAGGCAATATTTTAAAATCTGCATCTAAATTCGGTAAAGTGTTTGCTTTGATTGGTGGATTGCATGGGTTTAGAGAATTTGATTTGATTAAGAATTTAGAATTAGTTTGTGCCACTCATTGCACGCAATATAAAGAGGAGATAAAAAAGTTATACCCTGATAAATTTGTAGAAGGCGGTTCTGGGAAAATCATTGAGATAGACTGACCATATCCACCCCAGGGGTGGATATAAAGCAGAAAGAGGTGAGCAATGCAAAGAGAAGAAGCTTTAGATTTGGTGAGAGAAAAGATTAAAAATAAAAATTTAATCAAACATTGTCTGGCTGTTGAGGCGTGTATGAGAAAATTAGCGCAGGAATTTGGAGAAAATCAGGATTTATGGGGATTAGCAGGCCTTCTTCATGATTTAGATTACGAGGAGACAAAAGATGATTTTTCTCAACATGGATTTATTACTGCTGAGATTCTGAAAGAGCGAGGTGTCGATAAGGAAGTGATTGAAGCAATAAAATCTCATCCCGGGCATATTGAAAGGAAAACAAAGATGGCTAAGGCATTATATGCTGTGGACCCTTTAACAGGATTGATTGTTGCTTCAGCCTTGATGCATCCAGAGAAAAAATTAGAAGCACTTGATGTTCAATTTGTCTTAAATAGATTTAAAGAAAAAAGTTTTGCTCGAGGAGCAAATAGGGAGCAGATAAAGAGTTGCAGGGAGTTGGGGTTAAGTCTGGAAAAATTTATTGATATTTCTCTAAAAGCGATGGGAGAAATAAGTAGGGAATTGGGACTGTAATGGATAGTTTGGATAATATAAGTAAGGATGTTTTTAATTGTAAAAGGTGTGGTTTGTATAAAGAAAGGACAAATCCTGTTCTCGGTGCAGGAAGTCCCGAAGCAAAAATAATTTTTATAGGGGAAGCCCCAGGTGCAAATGAGGATATGAGAGGAATCCCTTTTTGCGGAGCGGCAGGTAGGGTTTTGGATAGGCTTTTAGAAAAAGCTGGGATTGGAAGAGAAGATATTTATATTACTAACATTCTCAAATGCCGTCCCCCAGAAAATAGAAACCCCAGAGAGGAAGAAATAAAGGCTTGTGCTGTTTATCTTGAACGCCAGATAGCGATTATTAAACCCAGGATAATTTGTTGTTTAGGTAATTTTGCCGCCTCTTACATAATGAGAAAATTTGGGCTGGAGGATAAAATCGAAGGAATAAGTAAAATACATGGTAAGATTTTTTCTGCCCAAACACTTTTTGATTCCATAAAGATAGTCCCTTTTTATCATCCTGCAGTGGCTACTTACAATGCCAATATGATGAATATTTTAGAGAAGGATTTTGAAGTTTTAAAGAAATGCTGAGAAGAAAAGATTATGATTAAAGTTAAAAATAAAGATGGTCATGAATTCATAGTAGTTGTAGAAAAGGGAGACGCCAGGTTTAAATATGAGGTAATTTTAGACGAGGAATATTATTGGTATTTAACCAAAGGCAAAATATCTAAAGAGAAATTAATAGAGGAATCTTTCAGATTTTTATTAGAAAGGGAATCTGAGGATTCTATATTCTCCAGATTCAATCTCAAAATTATTAAGGATTATTTTCCTGAATATGAAAAGGTAATAAAAAATGCCTGTTTATAGATATAAGGCAAAAATAGAAGGTAAGAGTTGTAATTTATGTAAAAAAGGGTTTGAAGTTTTGCAGAATATAAATGATAGACCTTTAGAAAATTGTCCTGAGTGTGGAGCAGAAGTTATAAGAATTTTTTCAGAATTCTCGATTGGTTTTTCTAAGACTGATTTAGATAGGAGAGCCAGAGAAAAAGGTTTTCATAAATTAAAGAAGGTAGATAAAGGCAAATATGAAAAGCTATATTAAAGGTGGTGAGGTTGGTATGATAGAAGAAATAAGAGATAAAAAACATTACTCAGACATCAGAAAAGAGTAAAGAAGATTTACAGATTCTTGAGGAATTTAAAAATGATAATAAAGATATTGCTTTGTATTCTGTGAATGCTTCTAAAGTAAAAGATATTCATCCTCTATTTAGAAAAGTTGACATTTCTCGTGATGAAAGAGCGGCTCAAGAGTTGGTAAGAAAAAGTGGACAGATGGCAGTACCTCAAACTGACATAGATGGAAAAATAGTTGTGAGTTTTGATAAAGTAAGGTTGAATAGTTTATTAGGCATAAAGAATGAAGGCAGGTGATATTGTATGAAGAAGATTCAACCAATTAACCAACTTTGTATTAATATCTAAATTAGCAGATCTGTGGAATTCAGGTTCAAAAAAATAGGTACGATTAGAACTTCTTATAAAGATACTGCCCCTTATCAGCCTATAGATAATGATAAGGGAATTTTTAAAATTGTTGTTTACTCTAAGTATAAGAGAGCGCTTCTAAGATTAAGTAATTTTAAATACATATATGTAATTTATTATATCCACAAGCTTAAGAAGAGAAGAAGAATGGTTATAAATCCCTCTTGGACTAATAGAAAGGATTTAGATACCAAGTGCGATGCTAATTACGGGTGGGTTCAGGGGATAAAGGATTATGAGCATCTTTTACTTCACATTAAAGGTATACCTCATGAATACTGAGAATAAAAAATATAATGTATTTGAAGAATATGTCATTTTGGCTTGCGGAACGTTACAGCCAGAGTTGAATTTTTTGAAAGGCAGCAGTTTTTTAAGCAGTGCCAGAATCTTATATACACCTCCAGGATTACATGAGCGCCCGGAGGAGCTTAAAAAGCACCTTCAAAGGCAACTGGAGAATGCCAGGAAATATTCCGACAGGATTATAATAGTTTATGGGAATAGGTGTTATATAAACAGTAATGAACCTTCTCAGGATATTGATACATTGATTAAGGAGAACGGCTACAATGTTGTTAGAATTGATGCTGAGAATTGTATTGATATGCTTACCACGAGTGAGGAGAGAAATGAAATAGCAGGAGGGAAAAAAATATACTGGCTTTCTCCTGGCTGGGTAAAAAGCTGGAAGTTTATTTTCAAAGATTGGGATAAGGCAAAGGCTAATGAAACATTCCCCCACAATGAGAAAGCAATTCTTCTGGATGGGATAAATTTCTTTAACCATTATGCACAAAGATATCCTGAAAAAGTGCTTGAATTTTCAGACTGGTTAGGATTGGAGATAGAGCCATATAATATATCCTTAGAAAGGTTCAGAAATTTAATTGTAGAAGCAAAACTCAAATTCTAATTTTTATTTTAAAAAAGACTTGACGAGTTAGCAGATGTATTATAATATTCGAATATGTGAATATAAGGAGGTGTGAAGTGAAAAAGAAAGAGAAATTTCGAAAGGCGGCAAATATCCTAAAAGCGATAGCCCATCCTACCAGACTTATGATTTTAGATGCTCTTTGTAAAAAGAATGAGTGTGTAAGGGAATTTGAAGAAGATATAAAGAAAAGGCAGGCCAATATTTCTCAGCATCTGGCGATTTTAAGATCTGCAGGGCTTATAGATTACACTCAGGATGGGAAAAGACGGTGCTATTACCTTACGGAGCCAGAACTTGTGAAAAGCATACTTAATTGTATAGGGAAAGTGAAATAGAAGGAGAGTTGTAAAAATATTCTGGGTGTTTCTGAAGGTAATGAGGGCAGGAGCGTTAATATTTGCAGCAATTAAAAATTGCTTGGACTGTGGTATGGGATTCGTGAGAGTGAGATGGAAATTGCTTTGATGAATAAAAGTGTTTGGAAAAAGTAAGGAGGTGAAGTATGCCGATTTATAATTTCAGCTGTCAGAAATGCGGTAAGAATTTTGACCTTCTGGTGGGAGTTACCAGAGAGGAGACAGAGATTAAATGTCCTCATTGTGGTTCCAGAGATGTTAAGAAAAACTTAACTGCATTTGGGATAGGCGGAAGTAGTGATTCATCTCCCGGAGATTCTTCTGGTGGAAGTTGCTCTCTGGGAACTTGCCCTACCTGTTTTTGAGGTGTAAGATAAAGGAATTAAAAGGAATTAAAAAGAAAGGAGGTTGAAAAGATGGCTAAAGAAGTTAACATGGTAAACTTTGAAGAAGAGGTTTTAAAATCTGAGGTACCGGTCTTAGTTGATTTCTGGGCACCGTGGTGTGCACCCTGCATGATGGTGGCTCCTGTTCTGGAGGAGATTTCTAAAGAATACGGAGGCAAACTTAAAGTGTGTAAAGTAAATGTGGATGAGAACCCTGCGCTTGCATCTCAATATGGCATAATGAGCATACCTACGCTTCTGGTATTTAAAGGAGGAATTATCGTCCAGCAGGTGGTGGGAGCAATGCCCAAACAGGAGGTGGAAAGGTTAATAGCTCCATATATCGAGGAGTAAGGGATATGCCCATATATTTATATCAGTGCCAGAAATGCGGGGAAAGATTTGTGATATTACCTAACAGAGACCAGCTATTGGAATGTATTAAATGTGGTAGTGCCAGTTTGAGTAGATTACCCACGCGTTTCAGGTTTTCTGGTAAGGGGTCAGAGGGTATGGAGAATACAGGTTCTTCCTACTCTACATGTTCCAGCGGTAATTGTTACAGTTGTGGCTGAGCCAACTTTGGAGATAGTTTCCTTTTTGGGATTTGTAATTTTCGCCTTACAGTTTCCCAGAGTTAAGATGGGAGCCAATTTTTTCTGGGGTGAGGACGACTAGACGGAATTTGGACAGATGGAGGGCAATTCCAATATCTACTTAAGAGTAAGATATAGTTTTTAAGGAGCGGGTTCTTTTCTACTTCCCATTTAAATTTTGTTGAAAGGCAAGCAACTCCAATCGTATTATTATAAATAATGAAGTGGTATTATCGTAAAGGACCGGTTTTGATTCTTCTGTTTTTTGTTCTCGGCCCTTTGGGTTTACCTCTTTTATTTAAAAGTCCGGCTTTTACCCGTAAGGGAAAGTTAATTATAAGTGTGATAGTGCTGAGTTACACTGTTCTTTTATTGAAGTATATTTATTTCTGGGGTAAACTTTCTTACACCATTATAAATGAGTCAGTTAAGGAACTTAATTTATAGGGGATCACTGTCAGAAAATGTTTAAGGTAGAAGAACTCCGAGTCAGAGTAAACGGGAAAGATGTATTAAATGATATAAATATCTCCATAGATAAAGGTGAGGTTCTGATTCTATTCGGGCCCAATGGGAGTGGAAAGACCTCTCTTTTGAAGACCATTCTGGGCTTTTCTGGTTACACTATAGAAAGAGGGAAAATTTTATTTGAAGGTAAAGTTTTAAATCAACTCCCTACAGAGGAAAGGGTAAAACTGGGGATAGGGATAATGTTTCAGCATCCCTCTAAGATAAGAGGTGTAAGACTAGAACAGATTGCAGAATTTCTTGCCGGAGATAGAGGGGAAATCGAAAAGCTGGCAGATAAACTTTCTTTAAAAGACCATCTCAACAGAGAAATTAATCTCGATTTTTCCGGTGGGGAGATGAAGCGTTCAGAACTTTTTCAGGTTCTTTTACAGAAGCCGAAACTTCTGCTTCTGGATGAACCAGAATCTGGAGTAGATATAGAAAATATTTCTATAATGGGAAATGTTTTAAATCAATATTTAAAAGAAACCAATGCAAGTGCTTTAATAATTACCCATACAGGTTATATTTTGGATTATGTAGATGCTAATAAGGCTTATGTGTTGATAGATGGTAAAATTTGGTGCCAAGGAAACCCTCGGGAGATATTTGAAAGTATAAGAAAAGATGGTTATGAAAAGTGTAAGGAGTGTGAATGGAAAAAGGTTTAACTAATTTTGGAAAAGAAGATTTAGAAAAAATTTCTTCCGCAGGGATAGACATCAGTGAGAAAACACGTTCAGCCAGTTTTTTGCAGGAAGATGGAGAAGTTATTTTAACTAAGAGTTTATTAAAAGGAGTTGAGATATTAAATAGAGAGGAAGCTCTGAGTAGGTATCCTGAGGTAAGAAAATATTATGGTAAAGCTTTTAAAACTTTAGATAGAGATTTCCCTAAAGATACAGAAAAAGGTTATTTTATTAGAGTGAAGAAGGGCACAGTTGTTCAACTTCCTGTTCAAGCATGTCTGTTTTTGAAGAAAAAGAGATTTGAACAGAAAGTGCACAATATAATAATTGTGGAAGAAGGAGCAAAGGCATATTTAATTACTGGATGTGCTTCTTCTAAATCAGCAGAGGAGAGTTTTCATTTGGGGGTCTCAGAGTTTTTTGTACACAAAGGTGGGTATTTAAACTTTACTATGATTCATTCCTGGCGTAAGGATATAAGTGTAAAGCCAATAAGTATTGCCCTGGTTGAAGAAGGAGCAACATTTGTTTCTAATTATATTTGTTTACATGCAGTGAAAGAAGTATCTATGTATCCAACGGCAGTTTTACTGGGGAAAAATGCCCGCGCAAGTTTTAACTCTTTGATTTTATCTCATCTTGGTTCTTTTCAGGATATCGGCTCCCGGGTGGTTTTCAGGGAAGGGAATACATCAGCAGAGATAATTTCCCGAGCAGTATCTGCTGGAGGGAGAATTATTGCCCGGGGGCACTTGAAATCGGAAGCGAAAAATGTCAAAGCCCATCTTGAATGTCGGGGGTTGATAATTTCCCAAGAAGGGACAATCCATGCTATCCCTGAGTTGGAAACCGATTATCGGGACGTGGAGCTTTCTCATGAAGCGGCGATCGGAAAGATAAGCAGGGAGGAAATAGAATATCTGTGTGCCCGGGGTTTTTCCAGAGAGCAAGCCCAGGCGATAATCATCAGAGGATTTATGGATGTAGAGATATTAGCCCTTCCGGAGATACTTAAAAACGAAATCAAGCAACTGGAAGAAAAGACTTTACGCTCAGGATTTTAAAGAGTAAATTATCCAGAAGGAGGTAATGGGATGAAGAAGTATAAATGTATGGTGTGTGGATATATTTATGACCCTGAAAATGGAGATCCGGATTCTGGAATAAATCCCGGAACTTCATTCCAGGAATTACCGGATGATTGGGTATGTCCGGTATGTGGTGTAGGTAAGGACGAGTTTGAACCAGTAACTGAATAACAGAAAAGGAGGTGCAGTTATGGGAACAAAGGCAAGGCAAATTTTAGGGCTGGATCCGGATAAATTGGTTGAGCTTCTAAATCGGGCTTATGCTGATGAGTGGCTTGCTTACTATCAATACTGGATTGGGGCAAAGGTCGCAGAGGGTATGATGAGAGAAGCAGTAGTTCAGGAGCTTGAAGAACATGCTCAGGATGAGTTAAGGCACGCCGGTATGCTGGTCGGGAGGATTATCCAATTAGGTGGTACTCCTCTTCTTACACCAGAGGACTGGTATAAATACACTAATTGTGGATACGATGTTCCTCAGGATCCAGATGTGAGGAAACTTCTGGAGCAGAATATAAAAGGCGAACGGTGTGCAATTGAAGTTTATAAAAAGATTGCGGAATTCGTTAAGGATAAGGACCCCATAACTTATAATCTGGTTGTTGAAATTCTTAAAGACGAGATAGAGCACGAAGAGGATCTGGAAACTATTCAGAAGGATATGCAGACGGTGAAAAGTTGAGCAGGAGGTGGAAAGTATGTCAGGGAATATATTGGCACCTGATGAAGTGTTAAAACTGGCCATTGAAATTGAAAACAACGGGAAAGAGTTTTATGAAAGCATGGCTGTTAAAGTGAAAGAAGAAAATCTTAAAAAACTGTCGGGTTTTCTCGCTCAGGAAGAGGAAAAACACAGGAAAGTTTTTGAAGAAATGCTTGAGAATCTGGGGGAGACGGAAATCGTGGAGGCCTATTCTGGAGAATACCAGGCTTATATGAAGGCGCTCTCTGATGAATGTGTTTTTACGCAGAAGATACTTAAGGAGAAAATTGAAAGAGGGTTTGAAAACCCAGGACAGCTTCTCGACTTTGCATTGAGGGTAGAGAAAGATTCTATAATTTTATATACAGAGATGAAACAGCATGTGTTAAGAAATCAATCTGCCCTGGATAAGGTCGTAGAAGAGGAGAGGAAGCATTTTATTATGTTAAGTGAGTTAAAAAGCAATATAAGTAGGTAAAAAATAAATATTGAGAAATTTAATTCTTATTGGTTTTATAGCCTCACTTCTTGCCGGATTGGCTACAGGGTTGGGGGCTGTTCTGGTTTTATTTTTTAAGAAAGTAACTGCTAAATTTCTGGATTCAGCCCTGGGATTTGCTGCCGGGGTAATGCTTTCCGCTACATTTTTCAGTTTATTATTACCGGCGATAGAAAAAGGGGGAATATTAAAGACAGTAACTGGATTTATTCTGGGAGTTTTATTTGTAAATTATGCTGATAAGTTTATACCCCATAAACATTTTGTTCGAGGAGAGAAAGGGCCAGTATCATCTTTAAGAAAACTGTGGTTGTTTATATTTGCGATAACAATCCACAATTTCCCTGAGGGGCTGGCAGTGGGAGTTGGCTTTGGGGGTGGTCATATAAAAGCAGGGACAGCCCTGGCTATCGGGATTGGTCTTCAGAATATCCCTGAAGGGCTGGCTGTATCCTTTCCATTACTGAGGGAGGGGTATAAACGTTTCCCGGCATTTCTGATAGGAT
>NATI01000053.1 GCA_002085265.1 Candidatus Omnitrophica bacterium 4484_49
CTCCAGTTCAGCTCTATACTTCATTTCAAGAACCGTTCCATAAAATTTACCATTTTATCTACTATCACTTGCCAATCATATTCCAAAGCCACTTCCCGACATCTTTCAGACAATCTCCGAAGTTTATCAGGTGAACTCAGTAGACCTAAAAGCATTTCTGCTGTATTTTCAACATCATAAGGGTCAAATTTAGGTATTCTATCCAAAGGACAATTTACAGATACCACAGTAGGAGTTCCAGAAGCCATCGCCTCTAAAGCCACCAGTCCAAAAGGTTCGTATATAGAAGGCATCACGAATAAATCAACGGCATTATATATTTCCGGTAACTTCTGATGGTCCACTTTTCCTTTAAACTCAACAGGTAAACCTAACTTCTCAGCGAGGTATAAAAGCCGTGGATATTCTCTACCACTACCCACTATTATAAATTTAAATTTAAACCGACTTTTCATCCTGTCCAACACATAGAAAAATCTGTCCACTCCCTTTCTTCTATCCAACCTCCCTACATAAAGGATTCTTTTGAGAGAAGAAGTAAATGATTTTTTACCTCGAGGATAAAACATAGTGGTATCTACCCCATTTGGGATAACTGCATATTGTTTCTGTTTTATGTCGGAAAAACTGGAAACTTCCGTAACCAGAGCCTGAGAGGGAAAAATTAAAGCGACCCCCTTTCTAACCATCATCTTATCAAATCCGATAAAACTTTTATTTAATATTTCTGCCAATGTCCAACCAATCTTGCGAGCGGCAAGAGCTTCTCCATATCGGGTACCCTGAATATGGAAAATAAGGGGTCTGAAAGTAGAACCTATGAACGGAGAAGAAGTTGAATATATTATATCGCACTTCTCCTGCAATTTTTTAACTAATAAAGAAGAAAAAAAAGCATAAGATGGGATTTTGGTTAGAAAATTTTTTCCCAAAGTAGGAATAAAAATTTGAGTGGTGTCTTTCTTTTTGACCTTAAAAATTCGGAGGGAAGGATAATTAGTAATCAGCGTGAACTTTATATCCTTTTCTACCCCATATTTGACTAAATAATACAGGGGATATCCCATCCCCCCATTATTATAAGGAGGATACTCTCTGCACAACGCTAACACATTCATCGTATATGGATTTTAAGGTGTTCCACTATTTTCCCTGAAGGGGAACACTGAACAAACTCCTTCCTTCTTTTGTAAAAACTATAATTCTCTATAAACTCATCCAGCAGTTTTTCCGAAAATTTACATAAAACAACATTCTCACCGATTCCTTCTATTCTTTCGGTATAATTTCTCAACAGCAAACAGGGTTTATTTAAATAATAGCATTCTTCCTGGATACTCCCTCCATCTGTGACTACAAATTCACTTCTGGCTATTAAGTGAATAAAATGGGCATGAGAGGTAAGCCCCTGAATGTAAATATTAGGAAGGGCTTCTATCTGGGAAAGAAAGCGGTGTTTCTGCAACTGGACCAAGGTGGGATTGTGATGGATAAAAACTGCAGGAAGAATACTGGTTACTTTTTTAATCACATTTACTATGAACTGAAGGCGTTTCTTACTGAATATGTTTTCCATTCTATGAGCAGTGATAAGGGCATAGTTATCAGGAATGCCTCCCCATTCCACTTTTTTCTTCAGACTCCACAAAGTGGATTCTAAAGAGGTATTGGCGGGGAGTAAAATCGCTTTCTCCCCCAGCCCCATTGTGACTAAATTATCATAAGCCCAGCGTGAAGGAGCAAATAATATATCGGAAAGATGCATAACAAACACCCTTATAATCTCTTCCGGGAAAGGCTCCCACAAATGCCAGGAACGTAAACCTGCTTCTACATGAGCCACTTTTAACCCCTGCCTTTTAGCCAGATAAAGAGCCACCAGAGTAGATGCGGTATCGCCATGAATGAGACAGACACCATTGCCGGCATTGAATATATTCTTTGATATCCATTTTTTGCTTAACCCCTTAATGAATACCTCTATCATCCACCTCATCCCTTTGCTAATCTGATTAATATCTTCTTTCCCTAAAACAACATCAGGGGCTTTTATCCCCAACTCCTTACGAAGCCTGGAACTTATCTTAAGATGCTGTCCTAAATCTACCAGAATATATTCCACATTCTCCTCCTCCAATCTTTTTATAACCGGAGCCATCTTGATAAATTGGGCCTTTGTGCCCATAACTACATAAATCATCTTTTTATCCTTTACTATTCCAGATAGGCCAGATATATCTGAACTTCATCCAGGTTAAGAATTTCCCTAAAATCCCCAGCAGTTTTGGAGATGGCAAATTTGCCTAAAAGATATTTGAGGTCTTGTCCGTTCCGTAGTACAGCAAATATCCTTTTTGCCTGCTGGAAATTAACATCAAGATAAGTATAAGGGAGACGGTGAAGAAAGAAATAATAACTGACAATTGCATCTACTGGATAATAGGCAAGCACTTTATCTCCTGGCCTCAGTATCCTTCTAAGTACATAAATTATTCTTTCCGGGTCTTTCAACCTTCCTCCCACATCTGAATGCCAAATCCCTTTCTTCATCCCTATCCCCAGACACATAAATAAAATCAACAATCCATTTAAAAAATACATAACTCCCTTTCTCCGGAAACTGATAATCTCATGTAAACCCGAACTTATCATTCCCAAATACATGGGCAAAAGAAACAAAAAACAACGGGGAAAAGGAACCATCCGGGTAAGCAAAATTAGTCCTACTGTAGCCACAGTTGCTGAAAGTAAAATCGTTCTATTTTTCTCTTTGAACCTTCCCTTAAATAATGAGATAAAAAATGAAACAATAAAAATTATCTCCAAGGGCAAAAATAAATCCCGATTCCACATAGCATAAATTTTCAAAAATAAAATATTCATCCTCTGTGCTATCTCAGACAAAGGGATGGGCCTGAAGGTGGAAATTTCAACTAATCGATTTATGCCTGTTTTCCATATTACGGGTAAATACAGTATAAATACTCCCAGTCCTATAATTAATATCGCCAACAAAAATTTATTAACGAATTTTTTGTTTATCCTGGTTTTAAATATCAGAGGGATAATCAACAACGTAAAAGTAAATGGATAAATCATAACAGGCATAGTATAAAATCCCAGAACCGAAGATATGACAAAAAGAAACCACCATTTAAATCTATCTTCTGTCACCACTTTCAACATTGCTCCCAAACTCAACAAAAAGCAAACTATCATTAAAGTATATCCCCGGGCATTCACTGAATATTCCACCAATATAGAAGAAGCAGTTATCATACTGCTAACCAGAAGTGCAATTCGAGGAGAATAAAGCAATTCAAATACAAAATAAGAACAGGGCACCATAACTACGCCAGCAATAAAAGCCGGCACTCTTATAATCCAGGGATAAGGAGGTAAAACTGCCGTAACCATATGAACCAGAAATGTATGAAAGAGATGGTTATTGGGTATGACATAGTTAGTGAGCGACTCTTTCAGAGGCTTACAACCAAACACAAGAAAACTGAGGGCTTCATCATAACCTATAGGCCTAAAAATAAACCTCAATCTTATAATACCGGCCAGAACTGCAAGCCAGCATAATGTTTTAATCTGGATGCGCTCATCAACCATCGTTTAAAAATTGGAGAACAGGTTCTGGAATTTTATACCCCAATTTCTGCGCCCTCCATAAATACTTTCTAACGAAGTTTAAATCTCTTCCCCTGGATAGATAAAAAAGCCCCAAGTTATAATAAGTTTCTGAAGCCTTGGGATTCAATCGTAAGGCCATTTTCAATTCCGACTCTGCTCTCTTATCTCCTTTTAAAGCATAAAGAGTCCCCAATTTAAAATGCCACTCATAAACCAAAGGAGATAAAACCACTACTCGCTGATACTCTTTTATGGCTTTTTCTATTTTATTTTGCTTCTCATAAATTTCAGCCAGACCAATATAAGAGTCGGGAAGATGAGGTGCTGAATCCTGCAGTTGCTTCCAAAATTTAATAGCCAATTCATAATATCCCCTACGAGAAAAAGCATCTGCAATTTTAACCAGACACTGTTGTCTATCTTTCGTTCTTTCCAGTTGTTTAAGGAAACAGCTCTCTGCCTGCTTTATTTTCCCTTGGTCAAGATAAATCAAACCTAATTGGTAAAAACCGAGAGGATAATCGGGAGCCAGTTTAAAGGCAGACAACACAACATATTCCGCCTTGGAATAATTTTTAATAACCCGATATATATCTGCGATCTGGATAAGCGTCTGAACAACTATCTTTTCTGAACTCCTCCCAGAAAGTATTTTCTTTAAAGTCCTTAATGCCTTATTGTACTTTCCGTTTTTCTCGTAACTTATCCCCAAACGATACAAAGAATAGATTGCACAAGGATTAACTCTCACCGCAGATTCTAAAACACTTTCCTCGTTTTTAAGCTCCCAATTTCTTACAAATGTAATTTTCCCCAGAATACAACATAAGACCAAAACCCCGTAAAAAGCTGCCCCAGGCATAACTAACAGGAGTTTATCAAGCACAAAAGCGCTCCCCATATAAATTCCTATACCAGGTAAATAGAAATGGTGTTCCATAGCCGGAAAATTTAAAGTAGCCACAAACTTGGGGAACAGAAATGAAATATACCAGAAGAACCATATTTTGATTCTATTTTCTCCCTTAAAGCAAGAACAAAAAAATACTATAATAACTCCGAGCAGAAGGATTAAAAATGTCACTTCATATGGATTCTGGATAATCAAATCCTGGTGGTCAACAGATAATTTATTTGGCCATATAAACAATCTAATGTAATACCAGGCCACTTTTGCTTGAGTAAGAACATTAAGCCATAAATCTTTCTTCTCCCCGATACCCAGGGCTTTATCCCGATAGAGCCAAAATCGATATCTCATATAGAGAATAGACACCATTAAAAATGGTGTAATTTTTATTAACTTTCTCTTTAAGCCATTGCCATCCCTAGAGGTTAAGATATACCACATGAGAAATAAAGGTAAGGAAATAGCAGAAGCTTTAGTTAAAAAAGCAGCCGAGCAAAAAATTACCGAAAAGATATAAGGCTTGGTGAAAATACACTTATAACCACAATTTATACCACTACATCTTTCTTCAAATAATAAAAAATAATAAAAGCTCAAAAGCACAAATAATGTTAAAAGTAGATCCGACCTCCCAGAAATATAACTAACCGCTTCCACATTGATGGGATGCACGATAAAAAGTAAACAAACTAAAAGAGAACTTCTGGTTCTAACTGTAGGAAATAACTTGAGCAAAATGAGAAAAAGTAACCAACTATTCAATATATGAAGAAAGACATTAAATAACCGGTAGCCCCAGGGATTATAACCATTTAAAGCGTAATTCAGGTTGAATGTCAGCATAACCAATGGCCTTATTCCCAATGCCTTATCTGTGACCGAGGTAATATACCCTTTAAAATAATAGGGAATAAACTGGATATTTCTGAGGAATACATTTTTAAGAATCACATGTCCGTCATCAAACAAAAAACGATTCCCCAAAAAACACCCATAAAGAATCAGTCCCGCAGTGGTGAATATCAGAAGTGCTTTTAATCTGACATTTTTCATTTTTTAAGAATCTCTTTTGTTTCTCTAGGAACTGGATAACCCAACCGCTCTGCTCTTCTTATGCATTCCTCAGCCTGACAAACCTTCCCTCTCTCCAGATAGAAAAGACCCAAATTATACCAAGCATCTGCTTTATCAGGCATAAGAACTACCACTTTTTTAAGATAATATTCAGCTCGAGGGTCACCTATTCTAGCATACATAGAACCTAAGGCAAAATTACCAGAAATAGAATCAGGCTCATAGTGGAGCGCTTTCTCATACCAATATATAGCCTGAGGAATCATTCCCTCACGCTCGTAAGTCAATCCTATATATAAATACCCTTGAGCAGAACGAGGTTTTAATCTCACATACTTCTGAAAATAGTTCCTGGCTTTATATATCTCTCCTTGATTTAAATACAACAAACCAAGATTAAAAATCGACCTTAAATGATAAGGATTAATTTTCAAAGCCACGAGATAATAGTGCTCTGCTCTTTTATATTCTCCCTTCTGAACACAGATAACCCCCAAGCTGTGTAAAAGAGCAAAATCCCGGGGGAAAATTTTATAGAGAGCGTATAATATATGTTCAGCCTTATTCACATGGCCCTCTTTTCTATATACTTCAACTATTCCCCTTATTATCAAAACTAACCTGTTGATTTCTTTGCACTTCCTCAATGCTTTTAAAAGAAATTTCTCCGCCAGCTTATAATTGCCACTCTTTAAATACACCAACCCTATAGATATTAACGCTGGAGATGACTCCGGGTTTTTCTGGAAGGCATCAAGCCAAACCGTCTTCTCACTTTCCCATACTCTGTTCCTGCA
>NATI01000054.1 GCA_002085265.1 Candidatus Omnitrophica bacterium 4484_49
GGTATCCATGGTATCCACTTCCCTGCGGGCAGATTCTCCACATTCAGGACATATAGTATCTACAAACTCCTTACAGCTATTCAAAGGGGATTCTCCCGTGGGTTTAAACTCCACATTTTCTGGCAATAACACAGGAAGTTGGTCTTCAGGAACAGGAACAATTCCACATTTTGGACAATAAATTACCGGTATAGGTGCACCCCAGTAACGCTGTCTGGAAATCAACCAGTCCCGGAGTCTATATTGTACAATTCTTTTTCCAATATTATTCGCTTCCATATACTTCCCAATTTCCTCTTTTGCTTCTTCAGAATTCAATCCGCTAAACTGTCCGGAATTTACCAGAATTCCCTCCCCTTCATAAGCCCCCTCCATACTGTCTTCCCGGAGAGAACCTTCGGGATTTTGAATCACAACTTTTATCGGCAGATTATACTTCTTGGCAAATTCAAAATCTCTCTGGTCATGGGCAGGAACAGCCATTATAGCTCCACTACCGTACTCCATCAAAACATAATTAGATGTATAAATCGGTATTTTTTTACCAGTCATAGGATTTATAGCATACTTACCAATAAATACTCCCTCTTTTTCCAGTTCTCCTAACTCTCGTTTCCTTCTTCCTATCTTACGCATTTTTTCTACAAAATTTATCAAATCCTGAGAAGCCTCTCCTCTATCTATTATTTCCTTAATATAGGGATGTTCCGGAGCAAGGACTACATAAGTGGCACCAAAAATTGTATCCACTCTGGTAGTAAAACACTCAATTACTTTACCCTCACTATCCACGGGGAACTTTATCTCCACTCCCTGAGACCTGCCTATCCAGTTTCTCTGCATAATTTTTACCTTTTCCGGCCAGTGTTCCAGAAGTTTTAAATCCTCAAGTAATCGTTCAGCGTAAGCAGTGATTTTGAAAAACCACTGCTCCATCAATTTCTCCTCCACCTCTGTAGAGCATCTTTCGCATTTTCCATCTATGACCTGCTCATTGGCAAGGACCGTCTTGCAGGAGGGACAGAAATTAACTCCTGCCATTTTTTTATAAGCAAGGCCATGTTCGTAAAGTTTTAGAAATATCCACTGAGTCCATTTATAATAATCAGGATTACAGGAAGCTATTTCTTTATCCCAATCGTATCCAATTCCCCAGGAATGAAGTTGGTGCTTGATTTTCTCTATATTTTTAAATGTCCAGACCTTGGGGTGGATTCCGTGCTTTATAGCCTGATTTTCGGCAGGAAGACCGAAAGCATCCCAACCCATAGGAGCCAGCACATTGTAACCCCGAAGTCTTTTATACCTGGCAACAGCATCTCCAATTATATAATTACGAGCATGTCCCACATGAAGTTCAGAAGAAGGGTAGGGGAACATAACCAGACAATAATATTTAGACTTCGATTTATCCTCTACATCCACATAAAATAATCTTTTCTGCTCCCAGTATTTTTGCCATCGGGACTCAAATTCCTGTGGTCTATATTCTTCCATCTACACCTCCCTTCGACTTGCCAAATATTTTACCCTATTTATATTTGTGATGTCATCTTTTTCATTTCTCTTCGGGGTTTCCAGAATCAGGGGTATTTTTCTAACTTCAGGATGAGATAGAAAATTTCTGAACCCCTGTTCTCCGATGTAACCCTCTCCTATGTGATCGTGTCTGTCTCTTCTGGCACCAAGTGGAAAACAGGAATCGTTGAGATGAATTAATCTCACTTTATCCTTACCGATATTTTCCTCTATTTTTCTGAAGATTTCATCAACGATGTTTCTCTTACCTATATCATAACCTGCTGAAAAGAGATGGGCGGTATCCAGACATACTCCAATTCCCCTTATCCGGTTTGCAATCCAGAATAAATCTTCTAACTCTGCTCCCAGTTTATTTCCCTCCCCGGCAGTATTCTCCAGAAGAATCTGGAGCCCAGATGTTAGGTGCGTTATCTTCTTTAAACCCTCACAGAGAAATCTCAACCCAGTTCGTTTATCAGGATGAGAACCAAAATGAATAATGTAATAATTCGCCCCTAATAAACAGGCGATCTTTAAATCCTCCTGGACCAATTTAATGGAATTGTCTCTTACGGACTTCGAATGTGAACAGATATTCACAACATATCCAGCATGAGCGACGAAAGGATAAATATCTCTATCTCTTATAAACCCTTTCAATACCTCAACCTCTTTAGGATTGAATCTCCGACAATTATACCCCCGAGGGTTACGAAGAAAAATCTGAAATGTATTGATGCCAAATTTCTCTATCTCCTCTATAAGATGATTAATCCCCCTGGCAATGGAAAGATGGACGCCGAGACGAAGCATTTATACGGCTTAAAAAATTTTAAAATCGGGAAGACGCAGTTTCTCCTTTATCCCGTATAATGTTTTATTCACCGCTATTTGAGTGAAAAGAGGAATCAAAGTTTTTCTGAGGTCGGTGACATCTGTAAACTCCTTATCGAGATTGAGACGGATTCTCTTAGCCCGGGCAGGTTTCTGACTATAATCAACGTAAATTACTTCCCCAACTCTTATGTGCATCTTATCTATAGAAATTTGCCTTCTCCTCTTCTCCTTTTTAGACTCTGTCCCCGGTTTCTTTATTCTGGATATATTCACCATTCCATTCTCACCCTTTACGATGTAAATGGTGGCTATATCTACAAAAAGTTTGCTGAAATGAATTTTATTTAACAGAAGCCTCTTGAGATTCAAATCAATAACCACAGAGTTAATCTCGGCAAGTTTCTCCTGCTTAAATCCTTGAGGATTGAGAACTACAATTCCAGCAAGTCTTATATATCCCTTCTGGAGTTCCGAATCCACCTTTGCTATCCTCACTTTCACATTACTATTTTTAGCAATAATGTAAGGAAGGGCGAATTTCATAATCTGATCCTGAAGAAAATAAAAAATCACCCCCAGAATTATCACCACCAATATCAACTTCTTAAACAGCCATCTAAACAATCTCATAATTTACCTCCCACATCTTGAAATTGATAACGGTAGTATTTACAGTATAAACCATTTCTGGCTAAAAGCTCCTCATGTTTACCCTCCTCCACGATTCTTCCATCATCCATCACCACGATCCTATCTGCTCTACGGGCAGTGGACAATCGGTGGGCGATAAGGAATACCGTACGATTTTGGATCAACCTCTGAATCGCCTCCTGAACTTTAAGTTCGGAATCCGCATCTAACTGTGCTGTCGCCTCATCCAGGATAAGAATAGGAGGATTTTTTAAAACCGCCCTGGCTATCGCAATTCTCTGTTTTTCCCCTCCAGAAAGTTTCACTCCTCTTTCTCCTATTACAGTATCATATCCTTGAGGTAACCTTACGATAAACTCATGGGCATTTGCTATCTTTGCGGCCTGTTCCACTTCCTGAGGAGATTTATCTTTCATCCCATAAGCGATATTATTGTAAACTGTATCATTAAAGAGAACGGGCTCTTGAGTTACAAGCCCCACATATCTTCTCAGAGAATCAATTCTAACATCTCTGAGATCAACCCCATCAATCAAAATCCGACCTTCTGTAGGGTCATAGAATCTCAACAACAGACTCAAAAGTGTGGTCTTCCCAGCACCACTTGGCCCTACAAGACATACAATCTCCCCCATATCTACTTTTAAATTTATCCCCTTCAACACAAAATCCTCTTCGTATTTAAACCACACATTTTCAAACACTATATCCTTGCGGGGAAGAGGAAGGTCTATTGCGGATTCTGATTCCCTTACTGTAGGCTCTTTTTCAATTATCTCAAATACTCTCTCCACGGCTGCCATTGCTACCTGATTGAAGTTATACACCTTAATAAGTCTCTTAACGGGCTTCATCAGAGCCATAAGTGCTCCCAGGAAATAAACAAAAACCCCGAAAGACATCCTTCCCTGAATCACTTCTCTACCGCCGATAACCAGCACGGCTATTCCCCCTGCTCCTGCTATAAACTCTGTGGCTGGATTTAAAAACAGAGTCCTGCGCATTGATTTCAATATCAATTTATAAAAATCTCTATTAAGGGCTTTGAATCTTTTGACTTCCTCCTTCTCCATGGAGAATGCTTTGACTATATTCATGGAGACAAATGCCTCCTGCATTCTGGAATTGAGGTCCGCCATCTTGCCCTGAATCTGTCTGGAAATTTTCCGTAAACGTTTACCCAGTTTTAATAACGGCCAGCTAATTCCGGGTAAAAATACCAGAACAAATAACGCCAGTTTAAAATTAATAAAAAGAACTATACCCAGATAGAGTAACAATTGAAAACTATAATATACGGAATCAGCAATGCCCTCAGTAAAAGCATGTCTTATAACATAAATATCATAAGTCAACCGGGAAACGAGTTCTCCCACTCTGGTGTTGGAAAAGAAATCCAGGGACATATGCTGGATTTTCGTGAACAACTGATCCCGGAGGTCTCTTATCACTCTTTGTCCTATCACCTCCATTATTAATCGCTGGGTATAAAAAGTAAGCCCCTTTATTGCAATAAGCACCAGCACAATAACAGATATCCATATAAGTAAAGGCTGAGGGTTCATGGAATTGACCTTATTTATAAGCTGTGTCAGGAATCCCGGTAATTTGGTTCCAGGAAAGACAATGGGATGATTGTTGAGGACCTTATCTGAAATCGGCACCAGCATTCCTAATGACACCCCATCTGTAAGGGTAGAAAAGAACATGAAAAATATAGCCAGAATCAACAACCCTTTATAATTTCTGGCAACCTTGAGAACTTTTTTATACAGTTCCATAAAGTAATTATCCCCTGAGTTTCTGGTAGAATTTCTCTCTGGTTGCTAAGTTTACCCTTGCCCGCAAATAAAGTCCACCATTTTTTGAACACAATTCAATAATTTTATCCCGGGGTAAGAGTTTAACCAGATGGATTTTATCCCGGGGTAAGTAAAGTTGCAACCAGGATTCATAACTGGAAAGGAATTCTTTAATTCTATTCACCAGCTCTTCTATTCCATATCCCTTTATAGCAGAGAGAAAAACCCCTTGAGGATAACTGACCTTTAAAATATCTATCCTCTCTTTGGGTAACAAATCGATTTTATTCAGAACTGTAACAACAGGAATATCTTTGGCTCCAATTTCCTCCAGTACCTTATACACCGCGAATTCTCTCTTCTTATATACAGGATGACTTATATCCAGAACATGAAGAATTAAATTAGCAGAACTTGCCTCCTCCAGAGTAGCCTTGAATGCCTCTATAAGATGATGAGGGAGTTCATTCAAAAAACCCACTGTATCCAGAAGCAGTATTTTCTGTCTCCCCGGAAGATAATAGATACGAGATACAGGGTCAAGAGTGGTGAACATGGAATCAGAAGAAAGCTGGTTGGATTTGGTTAACCTGTTCAATAATGTAGTCTTACCAGCGTTGGTATAGCCCACAAGGGCAACAGCAGGAATCTCGTTACTCTGCCTTCTTTTCCGTAAAGCAAACCTTCTTCTCTTCACCTCTTTCAACTCTTCTAAAAGTTTCTCAATTCTCTTGCGGATTCTTCTTCTGTCTATCTCCAGCTTTTTCTCTCCAGGTCCTCTGGTACCTATCCCACCTCCCAATCGGGAGAGCAGAATTCCTTTCCCTTTTAACCTCGGTAATAAATACCGGAGCTGAGCCAACTCAACCTGAAGTTTTCCCTCTGCTCCTCGAGCGTGATGAGCAAAGATATCAAGAATTAACTGAGTGCGGTCCAGTGTCTTTATACCAATTTCTTCCTCGATATTTAACTGCTGAGCAGGAGACAAATCCTGAGAAAAAATGACCACCTGGGAATCCGTCTCCTGAACTTTCTCTTTTATCTCCTCCACCTTCCCCTTGCCCAGATAATATCGGGGGTTAACCTCCCTGAGTTTAACGATTGTTTCTCCCCCTATATCGCATCCAGTAGATGAAACCAACTCTCTCATCTCCTCAGCCCTATCCCGGGGAGTCCAGATGTCTCTCTTCCTCTCCTCAACAACCGTTACTATAAAAACACGCTCTCTCATAACTTAATATCTACCTCCTGCAATATATAATTTACCACCTCATTATAATTTTTAAACTCGTCGAGATTTATCCATCTAACCCTGTTATCCTTTCTCAACCATGAAATCTGCCTCTTGGCATATCTTCTGGTATTACGCTTGGTTAATCTCACTGCCTCCTCCAGACTGTATTTATTTTCTAAATAACCTATTATCTCTTTATACCCATGCCCCTGATAAGCAGTCATGCTTATCCCTTCCCTCCAGAGTTTTCTTACTTCCTCTACCAGCCCC
>NATI01000055.1 GCA_002085265.1 Candidatus Omnitrophica bacterium 4484_49
AAAAATGTAAAATTTATTGAATGGGATGACCCTACAGAGGCAATTCCAGCATTTATTACCTTAATAATTATGCCCCTGACATTCAGTATAACTGAAGGAATAGCGTTTGGATTCATCTCTTATTTCCTGTTAAAGCTTTTTACCAAAAGATGGAAGGAGCTTAATCCCCTGGTCGTAATTTTCGCTGTTCTTTTCATCCTACGCTACATCTATATTTATAGATAAGATTTTCCCTCTACTTCTACATAATTTCATTTAAATTTCAGAATCTTTTATCCCATTTTTTTCCTTGACAGGGGATGAATATGTAATTAAAATACCACATTGTGGAATAAAGTGGAATAAAGTGGAATATGTTTTACGGCGAATATTCTCATACTCTGGATGCCAAAGGTAGAGCGGTTCTCCCCGCCAAGTTTCGCCAGCTAGCAAAGGAAAAGAAAATTAAGAAATTTTACCTCACAAGGGGTATGGAGAAATGTCTGTTTTTATTCCCGGAGGAGGAGTGGAAAAATCAGGAGGAGAAATTTAAATCGCTTTCCATAATGAAAAAGGATGCCAGGAGTTTTAACCGTCTGTATTTTTCAGGAGCGACTGAAATAGTCCCTGATTCTCAGGGTAGATTTGTTATACCTTCATATCTCAAGGAATATGCGGATATAGAGAAAGAGATAGTGTTTATCGGGGTTTCCAATCGAATTGAACTCTGGAGCAAATATAGCTGGGAGGAGTTCACATCTCAGCACCTCCAGCATTTTGAGCAGATAGCGGAAAAATTAATTGAGGAATGAATTATCCGATGACGGAGATAATGATGACCGAAGAGAAGGCTGAACATATCCCTGTAATGCTTAATGAGGTAATTCAATGTTTGAATCTTAAACCCGGAGATGTCGTGGTGGATGCTACGGTGGGTTTGGGAGGACATGGGGAGAGAATTCTGGAGGAGATTTTGCCAGGCGGGAAACTTATCGGAGTCGATCGTGACCGTAATAGTTTGGAACTGGCAGAAAAAAGGTTAAGCAGGTTTAAGGGGCATTTTTATCTTTTCCATGAAAATTTCATTAATCTTGATAAGGTGCTCAGTTCTTTAAATATAAAGAAGGTCGATGCCGTTCTATTTGACCTCGGGATTTCCTCCTATCAGCTGGAGAACAGGAGGGGATTTAGTTTCAAAGAAGATGCTTTCCTTGATATGAGGTTGGATACGGATGAATCTCTAACTGCATATGATATAGTGAACTACTATTCACTGGAAGAACTATCCGCTATTATCAAAAATTACGGGGAGGAGCGCTATCATCGTAAAATTGCTGAGGAAATTGTAAAAGCCAGAAGATTCCAGAGCATCGAGACCACAACAGAGCTCAAAGATATTATTCTCAGAGCAGTTCCTTATTCTTATCTTAAGCAGAAAATCCATCCTGCCACCAGGACCTTTCAGGCTTTGAGGATTGCAGTAAATGGGGAACTGGAAAATTTAGAGAAGGCACTGGATAGAACTGTTGAACTTCTTCTGCCTGAGGGAAGACTGGTAGTTATAAGTTTCCATTCTCTAGAAGACAGAATAGTAAAGAGAAAATTTAGGTACTTTAGTAAGGAAAACAAAGTAGAGATTATAACTTCCAAGCCTCTCAGGCCTACGGACTTTGAAATCCAGATTAATCCCCGTGCCCGAAGTGCAAAATTACGTTGCGTGCAGAGGAGGAATAACCACAAAAATAACATATTACTCAAAATTTTCTTATTATGAGTAAGGTAGGAGCGATATATTGTAAGAAGATCCTGAGTTTAGTGATCGTTACGATATGTGGTTTTATCTATTTAGAACAAAAGATGTGTCTTCTAAAACTGGGATACCAGAAGGCGAATCTGGAACAGGCGATAAAGAAACAGCAGGAAAGGATGGAGCAGATGAGATATCAGATAGCGAGTTTAGAAAATCCTTACAGGTTGGAAAAAGAATTTTTTGAGTGTAATCCCGAATTCACTCCTGCCTCATCTGTAAGAGTGGTGAAAATCCCTTACAGAGAATATAAACTTCAGAAACAAAGCCCGGTATCTGAAGATAGAAAAGTTCTGTTTGCTGAAGAGATTCCCTAAATCCAAAGGGGAAATTGCTGAGTATAAATATAAGAAAAATCAAGATAGCACTTATATTACTGTTTCTGGTACCGGTGATGAAAGTGGGATATTTACAGCTGGTTAAAGGAAAGTATTTCTCCAAGATAGCAGAGGAACAACAGGAAAAAGTGTTGACTATTAGGGGTAAAAGAGGGGATATATTAGACAGGTGGGGCAGAGTACTGGCAATGGATAGAAATGTCTATTCCATCTATGCCAATCCTCGGATTGTAAGAGATAAGGAGACAGTTGCGAGAGAACTGGAGTGTATTTTGGGGATAAGTTATGAGGAGATGATGGAAAAGCTATGCAGGAACTGTTACTTTGTATGGTTGAAGAGAGGGATAACCGCTAAGGCCGTTGTGGAAAGTATTAAAAAATTCCGGGGCCTGGGAGTGAAGGTAGAAAGAAGGAGGATTTACCCTCAGGGAGAACTTGCCTGTCATCTTCTGGGGGCTGTGGATATCGATAACAATGGAATTGCAGGGTTAGAACTTTTTTATGATGAAAAATTGAGAGGTAAATCAGGTTATATACTTACTTTGGGAGATGGGCGGAATTTTTATCTCGCTGGGTTTTCCACAGATGCAGTTCCTCCCAGAAATGGAGATACATTAATTCTCACCATAGACCAGGTCATTCAGCACTATGCTGAACAGATAGCAGAAAAGTTGTATAATAAGTATCAAGCCCGAAGGGTATCCATTATAGTTATGGACCCTTACAATGGAGAGATACTCGCTTTAGCCAATAGACCAGGTTATGACCCTAACTGTATAACCTCAGAGGATATCAAATATATGAAAAATTTTGCCATAAGCGAGATGTTTGAACCGGGGTCGGTGTTTAAAGTGATCGCTGCTGCGGCATTACTTGACCAGGGTTTGGTGAGGTTGGGAGATAAAATTTACTGTGAACACGGAATTTATAAAATAGGTAGGAGAACTCTTCACGATTATCATAAATATGGCTGGTTGGATTTCAGATCTGTAGTTGTCCATTCCAGCAATATCGGTATAGCCAAGTTTTGTTCCCGAATACCTGATGAGGTATTTTATCGTTATCTTAAACTCTTCGGCATCGGGGAGAAAACAGGAATAGATTTACCTGGTGAGACTTCTGGCATCTTAAGAAGTCCAGAAAACTGGACAGATTACAGTAAGATTTCTCTGGCTATTGGGCAGGAAGTGGCAGTGAATACAGTTCATCTTGCCAAGATGATGTCCATAATAGCAAATGGAGGGTTTGATGTTAAACCTCATGTGGTGCGGGAGATGAAAGATGCTCAGGGGATGAGAATATGGCGTTTCAATTATCAACCCCGGCGGTTGTTGAAATATAAAACAGTGGTAAAGCTCAAACAGATTTTGCAGAGAGTGGTGGAGGAAGGGACTGGTAAGTGGGCTAGAAGTAGAGTCTATACAGCTGGGGGCAAAACTGGAACTGCTCAGAAGGCTGACCCTGTAAATGGCGGATATGCTCCGGGAAAATATACTGCCACATTTGCGGGATTTATTCCTGCGGACAATCCCCGGATGGTAATTGTGGTTACAGTTGATGAACCTCATGGTTCTCATTTTGGAGGGACAGTTTGTGCTCCGGCTTTTAAGGAACTGGGAGAACGGTCTCTGGTTTATATGAACCTTACACAGGAAAGAAGGGTGAAAAATGAAACTGAGAGAAATTTTGTCTGGAATTGATTTCCGCTGTGCTAATTTTCAGGATGTAGACATTAGAGGAATCACCATAAATTCCAATCAGGTCCTTAAGGGGTATATGTTTATCGCCTTAAAAGGAGAAGAGAGAGACGGTCATGATTTTATTTATCAGGCGATAGAAAAGGGAGCAGTAGCACTGGTTGTAAATGAAGAATTTGACCAGCTAATGTTTCATAAAAATATCGTGATAATCCGAGTTTCTGATACCCGGGAAGCAGTACATAAAGTAGCCAGGAATTTCTATTCTCATCCAGCGAAATTCCTGGAGATTATAGGGATAACCGGTACCAATGGTAAAACTACCATAAGTTTTCTTTTGGATAAAATTTTTACATATGCCGGTTATCATTCCGGGGTCATCGGTACTGTGTGTTATCGTATTGGAAACAGGGAAATTCCTTCCACCAATACTACCCCTGATCCCGTAAGTTTGCAAAAATATATGGATGAAATGGTCCAGTCAGGACAGGATGTGTTGATTCTGGAGGCTTCCTCTCATGGTCTTTTACAGGGGAGGTTAAAGGGCGTAAAATTTGACTGTGGGGTATTTACAAATCTGGGTAAAGACCATCTTGATTACCATAAAGGTATGGAAAGTTACTATCGGGCAAAAAGGATATTGTTTGCCGAACTCCTCAAGGAAAAGGGTACGGCAGTAATTAATATAGATGATGAATATGGCTCCAGATTATATAAGGAACTTTCGGGACAGAAGATAAGTTATGGGTTTTCACCTCAGGCTGATGTCCGTGCTCTGGAATATAAAATGAGTTTTAAAGGAATAAATTTCAAAGTGGAAATGATGGGAAAAAAGATGAATGTATTCTCCTGTTTGTTGGGCATACACAATATTTACAATCTGCTGGCAAGTCTTGCTGTGGCTCATGTATATGGTTTAGATTTCTCCAAAGTTATTTACGCTGTAGAGAATTTTACAGGTGTAAAGGGAAGGCTGGAGAGAGTATTTGGTTCTTCCCAACTGAAAGTATTTGTGGATTACGCTCATACACCAGATGCTCTGGAGAAGGTTTTATATACACTTAAGGAGTTGAAAAGAGGTAAGCTCTGGGTAGTATTCGGTTGCGGTGGAAATCGTTATCGGGATAAAAGGCCTCTTATGGGAGAAATAGCCTCTCGTTTTGCAGATCGGATAATAATTACATCCGATAATCCCAGAGATGAAAATCCACTGGATATAATTGAAGACATTCTTACGGGGGTGAAAAATAAAGATAAATGTGAGGTAATTCCGGCCAGGAAAGAAGCGATAGAAAAAGCTATTGAAGGAGCAGAACCAGGAGATGTAATATTAATAGCAGGAAAAGGACATGAGAGATATCAGATAGTCGGGAATGTGGTAATTCCATTTGATGACCGTGAAGTCGCCTCCCGTGCCCTTATCAGGAGGACGATGCGAGAGATGGCAAATGTCGGTTGATCTCAAAATTGATGAAGTTGTAAATGCCTGTGGCGGAAGTTTAATAACGGGAGGAGAGGCGACTCATATCACGAGATTTTCTGTAGACTCCAGAGATAAAGAAAAAATTGATTGCTTTGTAGCCCTTAAAGGAAGAAAATTCGACGGCCATAATTTTATACCGGAAGCAATTGGTAAGGGGGCTAAGGTAATAGTATTTCAGAAGGGCCTGTTGAAGATAGAACCTTATAATTATCAGGGTATTTTTTTTATCGAAGTTAACGACAGTTACCAGGCCCTGTATAGTTTAGCCAGATATAAAAGGAAGAAATTCCAATTTCCTATCCTGGGTATAACAGGAACTACTGCTAAGACAACAGTAAAGGAATTATGTGCTCAGTTTTTGTCTTTAAAATATGACTGTTTCAAGAATTACCTGAATCAGAATAACCTTCTGGGTTTAAGTCTCAATATATTAAATTGCGACCATCAGTATGAATTTGGAGTATTTGAACTGGGTATCTCTCAGCCAGGGGAGATGGATTTGTTACTGGATATCCTTTGTCCTGATCATGGGCTTATCACCAACATCGGTCCCGGACATCTGGAGTTTCTTTACAGCGAGAGAAAGGTGTTTGAGGAAAAGGTGCGGCTTTTTCAGAGATTGCCTGCTGGTGGTTTTGGTTTTTACTCCCGGGATGATAAATATCTTGCGGAAATTGATAACTGGACATTGCCATTGAATTTTATTACTTTTGGTCTTTCCCCTCAAAACAAATACTGGGCAAATCCTGTAAGGATTGACATGGATGGCAGCGAGATGGTTTTATGGAATGGAGAAAAAATAAGAATACCTCTTCTGGGCGTTCATAATGTAATTAATGTTCTGGCTGCGATTGCATGTGCTCTGGAATTTTCAGTTCCCCGAGAGGCAATTTTAGAAACTACAATTCAAATTAAACCTCTACCAGGGAGATTTAAATACTATTCTTTTGGCAAAATCCATATGATAGATGACAGTTATAATTCCAATCCTCTATCACTGC
>NATI01000056.1 GCA_002085265.1 Candidatus Omnitrophica bacterium 4484_49
AAGGTCCAGGCTCTCTTATCTCTCATATAATTTTTTGTAGTAATAGAGAGTGACACTATCTACAGTTCCACCCATGGAAGACAAAGCCTCAAATTTTGTACACCCAATTACAGCATAGGGAGGATTAGCAGAAGAAAATCTTTTGTAAGCGTAGCGATATGTAGAATCGTTTTTAGGGTCCTGAATGGTCTGAGTTATGTAATTTCCTGAGGTGAGAGCAGATAAGAAATCAGAACTGGTACTGTAAGTCCAATTTCCAGAGGTATCAGGATACTGACCATAATCAAGATAATAAACCTGAAGAGCGCTCACCAAACTGTCGATGTCTGCTATTCTACGGGTGTCTCTCCCCTTCTGTACAGTTTTTACTATTCTGATACTCACCGCTCCTGCTAAAATACTTATAATTACAATCACCGCTACCAACTCTGCTAAAGTAAATCCCCGTCTGTGAGCTGGATATTTAGTCCCCATCATTGTAAACTACCACGTATATATCATCGTCTATACCTGAAGGGGAGGTAGTATGAGGGTTAGAAATATCCTTGGCCCCATCAGGCCCATAGGAAAGTAAATAAGAAACCGGCCTTCCTGACCTGCCGTCATTATCCTCATATCTGTAATGATTTCCCCAGGGGTCAGTGCCTATAGAAGAATCAATATAAGGCCCATTCCACCCAGTAGAACCATCATCGGAAAGAAGTGCACTTTCTGCATTACTTCCATCCAAATTTCCTTCAGAAGGTGTACTCCCTGCAGGAGGAAGCTCCCCTACATCCTCTTTATAAGCGAGCATAGCAGATTTAATGTGCTCGAGTTCTGCCTGAGCTTTGGCAATTCGAGCTTTGTTTATTACTCTGTTCACCTGAGGCAGAAGGACCCCCGAAAGGACTATAAGAACCGCCAAAACAACTATCAATTCTAATAAAGTAAATGCTTTTTTCTTTTCTCTCATCACTTAACCAAGTATACGCAATTTCTATGCCTAAACTATTATATCCTGGGTGACTCGAAGCATCTCCTCTACAGTTGTAATTCCATTTACCACTTTATCCAGACAATCCTCCCGAAGTGTCTTCATCCCTTCAGAACGAGCCACTTTATCAATCTCACCGGCAGGAGCCCTAGATACAATTAACTCCTGTATTTTGGGAGTCACTTTCAAAACAGAATAAATACCAATCCTTCCTCTGTAACCTGTGCCTTTACATAAAGGACACCCCTTACCTCTGTGTAACTTGAGCTTTTCAGCCTCGGGTAACCCCAACTCTTTCAAAACTGCAGGAGTAGGCTCATAAGATTCCTTACACTTCTCACATATAACTCTCACCAGACGTTGAGCAATGACACCGATCACTGAACTGGATACAAGAAATGGCTCTACTCCCATATCCACAAGGCGGGTAAATGCACTGGGAGCATCATTGGTATGAAGAGTAGAAAATACAAGATGACCGGTTAAGGCAGCATGAACAGCAATTTCAGCAGTTTCCAAATCTCTGACCTCTCCCACCATAACTATATCCGGATCCTGCCTGAGAATTGCCCTTAATCCCGCTGCAAAGGTCAATCCGATCTGAGGATTTACCTGAGTCTGCCTTACAATTGGGAGTTGATACTCTATGGGGTCCTCCATGGTCATAATATTTCTATCTTCGGTATTTAATCTGTTAAGAGCAGAATAAAGAGTAGTAGTCTTACCACTCCCCGTAGGACCTGTAACCAGAATCATTCCGTATGGTTTATGAATTAGGTCCAAAAATGTTCTCAAATCCTGTTTGGAAAACCCGAGATTTTCAATACCAATCATTATGCTGGACTTTTTCGGAAGAGACACCACTCGATGTAAAACGCCATCAATTCTGTATCTTACACGTACCATCTTTTCCTCAGGCTCAATATGAATATCAGACGCCCTATCTCTTATTGCCTGAACGATAATTAGATTAGTAAGTTTAACGATCGGGGCTTCCTCTCCAGCATCTTTGGCACTTAGGATTCTCTTTTCATCTATGGACTTAACTATCTCATAAATTGTATCAGCAGCCCCATAAGTCTGATCAATCGCCCTCACAATTTCCATTTCAGAAGCCAACACTGGTTCTATCATCAAACCTGTTTCCCGGTGGAGTTCATCAATAATTCTTATATCCGTGGGATCTGCCATAGCAACAGTAAGATTATTCCCCTCTCTAAACAGAGGTAGAACTTTAAATTTCCTCACTACAGATTCCGGAATAAGATTAGCCACTTCAGGTTCCACAATCACATTAGCCAGATCTACAGTCTTTACACCTAACTCTATACTTAAAAGCAAGGGCATATGTTCCTTGGAGATAAAACCACTATCTATCAATACATCTTTGAGGGATTTCCCAGTTTCCTCTGCTTCTTTTTTAGCTGAATCTAACTGTTCTTGCGTTAAAATGCCTCTTTCTACAAGAACTTCTTCCAGATTTTTCTGCTGAATGGAAGAAACATCCATTTCTTCTTTCATCTCTGTAATTTCCTCTTTTCCCTTTATCCTACCGTTTTCCATAATATCTTTATTATACTATTCTATCTAACTATCGTTAAAGAGAAAAAGTTTGTGTATCCAGTAAAAAATATAAGGGTCATTACGGAAAGCCTTCTGGAAATATCTATCTGCAAAAGCATCATCTCCTAAACGGTGTAACACTATCCACTTAAAAAAGTAGACCTGGAGATAATCTCCAGCCATATTTTCTACATCGGTATAATACTGGAGTGCCCTGTAAAGGTCTTCCTGATCCCCCTTTTCCAGATAAAGATTGGCAAGGAGATAATGGGCTAAAGGACTGAAATAATTCCAGGATATTGACTTCTTATAGAATTTTTCAGCCTGAGCAAAATTTATACTTTGAGAATTATAAATTGCTCTGTTGAGATAAATATCAGCCACAAAAAGCCTCACCCCAACTATTGAAATTATTAAACTGACTATTATAAAACAAAAAACCGACATCAAGAGGAACGGAAATTTCATTTCCACAATTATGGGTTTAAGGAATGGAGTTATCCTAACCAGACCCATTGCAATTACCAAGACATAACATATAAAGGGCAAAAATGAGGCAAAAGTTTCTGAGAATAAATTTTGAAAAAGAAATAGAGATATCAGGACCCCATATATCTGGCCATCCCTGTTAGAAAAAAGTTTTGTGAGTAAAAGAAAATTTGCTATTAAAAATGAAGATAAGTATATAACCCCTCCCTGGAACAGCAAATGGATAAAATAGTTTTCAGGGTGTATGAATTCCACCTGATGTGTCTTCAATATCATAAAAATATCTGGTTTCCTAAAATAAGGGAAAACATATTGAAAACTGCCCAATCCCCATCCTCGAACTGGATGTAGTTTTATCGCCTTGAGGCTATCCCTCCAAAGAAACAACCGATAGAATAATGACTCCCCACGCTGAGCCATTATCAGGCCAAAAACACTTAGCAAAAATATCATAAATAAACATCCCCAGTAGAACCTATATTTCGGGAAGATGATAGACAAAAATAGGAAGCCACCCAGAATAAAAGCCACTCCCCCACTTCCACTTTTGGTACCCAAAAGTATAAACAAAGCTATTAAAGAAAGAAGAAGAAAACGAATTTTTTTATATTTCTTGTAATAAGACAGAGAAAGGAAAAAAATGAAATTGGTGAAAAGGGCTAAATCATTGGGATTAAAGAAAAAAGAATAAATCCTGCCCTGTTTGAGATATTCGTTCCCGGAATGAATTATATCCCACCCTGAAAGTTGGATACCTCCGTATATAAAGATTGGAATTGAAATAATAAGAATAAGCTTTCCCAGAGTTATCACTTGAGGAACTGTGAGATTAATCATCACATACAGAAACATCAAAAACAAGAAATTTAAGATTAATTTTTCAAAACAAGGATATCGGAATGGATTATAAAAATATAAAGGGAGGGTTAAAAGAAAAAAGAGGAAGAAAGCAAGAAATGATGAGGTGAAGATAACGCTTGGGAAGCCTTGACGGAGATTATAATATAAACACACTGAAAATATCCACGGCAATATTAACTCCAGCAAGAAAACTTTAACCCTGCTGGACTCATATGTAAAGGGACAAAAAGACAAAAATAAACCTGTTATTAAAAAATACAAAATTATTCTGTTACTCCTACTCATATTATCAAAACCATTTTAACATCTTGGAATTTAAATTGACAGTGTTTAAGTTAGAGATTAAGATATTGGCGATGGCATTTAGAGTCGGAGTTGGATTGGCTTCGGAAGATAATCCATTTTTTTCGGGAAAGTTTTCTGCCCTCAAAGCACTAAATTCTTTAGGAGTAGATGTACCGGAATTCGGCCTGGCATTTTCTTACCATGAATATCCTGTATATCAGGTCTATGATGGAATTAAATCTTCAGTGGGCGAAAAAAATCTAATAGTAGTGAATTCTCAGAGTAATATTCTGGGAGTTACCAATAAAAAAAGATGTGTAAATCTGGCTCTGTTTGCTGGACATTCTTTCCATTACGCTATAACCCTGGTAAATAACGTAAGAAATAACCCCTATCTGGGAGGTCATCATTTAGCCTGGGGATTATTAAATGTCCTGGAAACAAAAACCAAAGGTAAAGAATCTTTAAAAAAAGTGGCAATCGTATTTGTAAGTGATAGCTTCATAGAGAAAAACGAATTTCTGAAAGGAATGCAGGAAGTCTTGGGATTAAAATTCCCTATTGTCGGGGGGACAATATCTACATTTACCCCATTAAAACCAGGCAATGTAACATTCAATAGAGAGGGCATTAACGATTCAGCAGTAGGAATTTTACTGGGAGGAGAAAATCTCATAGTGGGTATTGGAGGAGACCACGGCTGGATTCCTCTGGGATTGCCCAAAAAAATAAAAAAGTCCGATAAAAACAGAATTCAGGACCTTGAGGATATAACTCCCCTGAAATACTACTCTAAATATTTAGGAAGTAATTTGAGTATAATAAGTGACGAAACTAAAACAATCTCAACCATTTACCCCTTAGGAGTGGAACTGGAGAATGAAAAGGATAAATACATAATCCGATTCCCCAGAAATTTTGAACCTGGAGGAAGCATGATTTTTGATTGTGTGGAAAATGAAGGAGAAAATGTAAGATTGATGATGGGAAATCGTGAAGAATTATTACAAGCGACCCAGAGAGCCCTATCTAAAGCTCTCCAGCCTTTTGAAGAAGAGAATACTCTCCCTGTTTTCATTCTTCTTATTTCTGCAGTTGAGAGGAAGGAACTATTAGGGATAGATGTGTCTCAGGAATTGAGTATGATTAGAAAGAAAGTATCAGAACATACAAAAATATTTGGATTTTACACTTATGGCCAGGTTGGCCCACTGGGAGGAACGCAGGACTTGAGACCAATGTATTATCAAAATGGTGCTATTATTATCCTTGCTATCGGATTAAGAAAAACATAATGAATTAATTATGTACCTTGATGTAGGATTACTTTTCTTATTTATATTTGCCTTCCTAATAACAATAGGAGCGTTTTTCAGTGCTCTTTTAGGTTATGAAAAACTAAAGACTAAAAAACTCCTGTCAAAACTGGAGTATATGCAGAGAATTTTTAATGATGTGGAAAATCAATCTCGTCTTCTGGCAGAGACCAATCTGAAATTTCAGAAAATTCAGAAAGAGCTGGATAAAAAACTAAAGGCACTCAATACTCTCTACAAAATTACCCAGACCGTAAGCAGGACATTTGAAACCGAGAAGATCCTAGATAGTATAGACCTTGATGATGTAGAAGAATTGGGTTTTGAAAAACTTCTGTTTTTTATATTTGACGATGAGAGGAAAAAAATAGCCATAAAGAAAACACTGGGATATAAAGATAGAGAACCCCAAATTCCCAGAAACATCCTGGATAGCCTTGCCACCCTGAAAAGTCCTATCTATATCGGAAGTAAAGTCCACATCCCGGAAGGTCTTCAACCCCTGGCTCAGGAACTGGAATTAACATCAATGATTATCGTCCCTTTGACTATAAGAGAGAAAAACGTAGGAGTTATGATAGTGGGAAATACCAAAACTTATAAAAAACCTTCAGAATCGGATATAGAAATCCTATCTCTTCTGGCAAACCAATTAGTCCAGAGTATGGAAAATGCGAAATTATATGAACAGTTATGGAAGTCCTATCAGGAACTAGAAGAAAGAGTGAAGGAAAGAACACGAGAACTGGAAGAGGCAAATAAAGCCCTCCAAAAGGTGAATCAAATGAAAACAGAATTTGTATCAGCGGTGGCTCACGAATTGCGCACCCCTCTAACCTCAATAAAGGGCTATGCCACTATCCTTTCCAGCGGAAGATTGGGAGAAGTAAAAAAAGAACAAAAAGAAAGATTAGAAAGAATAAATAAACACTCCCATGAACTCGTAAATCTGGTAAATGACCTTCTGGACATTGCCCGAATTGAAGCAGGAAAAACTACAATGAAGACAGAAGAGACTGACTTAAATGAAGTGTTGAAAGATGTGGAAGAGGTAATCCTGCCCCAGGCTGAAGAGAAGAAACTCCGTTTTGTGATAAATAACAAAGCCGGTATAGAAAAAATATATGCTGATAGAGTCCATCTAGAACGGGTACTTGTAAATCTATTGGGTAATGCTTTAAAATTTACACCTGAAAATGGAGAAATAGGAGTAGTAATACAGAAAGAAGGAGATTCAATATTATTTGAAGTATATGATACCGGAATCGGCATACCTGAAAAAGACCTGGATAAAATTTTCGACGAGTTTTATCGTGCTGACAATCCTATAAATAGAGAAAGGAAAGGAACGGGATTGGGACTTCCTTTGGTAAAAAAGATAATAGACGCCCACGGTGGTAAAATATGGGCAAAGAGCAAACCAGGAGAAGGGAGCCGATTTTTCTTTACACTCCCATTGAGAAAGGGAGTAGGAGATGGCTAAAAGAATTTTAGTAGTGGATGATGAACCTGATATAAGAGATATCTTAAGAATTCTTTTAGAAGGTGAAGGTTTTGAAGTGGAAGAGGCAAATAATGGCAGAGAGGCTTTAGAAAAAATTCAGAAAAGACCCCCTGATCTCGTAATTACTGATTATGTAATGCCGGAAATGGACGGCGAAGAGTTATGCAGAAAAATTAAAAAAGATATTCTCATAAGACATATTCCGGTAATAATGCTCACCGGGAAGAAAGAAGATGTAACTGACAAAATAAAAGGGATTGATGCTGGAGCAGATGACTATGTGGTTAAAACCGCTGATGAAAAAGAACTCCTGGCTCGTATAAAAATGGTTTTAAGAAGGACAGAGATGGACCTCGATGCCAATCCCCTCACCCGACTGCCTGGGAATGTATCAATTTTAAATGAAATTGAATCCCGAATTAAAAAAGGGGAAAAGTTTGCTGCCTGCTATGTTGATCTTGACAAATTCAAAAATTACAACGACAAATATGGTTTTGAAATGGGTGACAGGATAATTCAAGAAACCGCAAGGGTGTTAATCCAATCTGTAGAGGAGGTGGGTGATAAAACTGATTTCATAGGCCATGTAGGAGGAGACGATTTTGTAATTGTGACCACGCCAGACAAAGTGGAAAGACTATGTAATACCATAATTGCTAAGTTTGATCTCAGAATGCCCAAGTTTTACTCCGAAGAGGATAGAAAAAGAGGAT
>NATI01000057.1 GCA_002085265.1 Candidatus Omnitrophica bacterium 4484_49
CGGCATCAGTTAAAGTATAATTTTTAGGGAAGCCAACGGGAATAAGGGTGGCGTTCTCCCGGGGACACCGGGATGTAGTAAGGAATTTCCGAAAGAGGTATTTTCCCGGCAAGGATAGAGGGAAGAGGAAATAACGGAATAACTGTATTCGCTGAACGCGGATACGCTTGCTGAATTTTTCTCTGGTATTCAATTCTATCCATTTCCCTAAATTCTATGCGGACTTTTTTCTGAAGTTTAGGAGGAAGAAGTGGGAAAAAATCTGGCATTCTGGAAAGAACTTTTTCCTTTTCCTCCCAGACTACATCCGGTCTTTGCAAGAATGCCAGAATTTCATCTGTTGCCTCTTCTATAGTAAATCCTAAAGGGTAGGTTCCATTTTCAATATGAGTCATCATAGATAATATGGGGGTAGCAGTTGAAGGGACAGTTTTTTCTCTTCGGGCCCAGATGTTATTTAAACCTAAATTGATTGAAAAAACTATGGCAATAGTAAATAACAACAATTTTACTATTCTCATCCTCTCCTCCCGAATTCAATAATATCTGAATACTTCTGGGGTGTCAAGAATAAATGACGTGTTAATGAAGAATCCCTGTATATTTTTGTATAGTAAAGGCATTTGTTCATTTCATTTATTAACCATTCTAATACCTTCTTAACTCCTAAATGTTACAAAACTGTCGTCGACGGTTTTGTAACATCTTAGTGGGAGTGGGGTATTTTATGAGGGATATTTTGGGTAATTCTTTTTTCAAGTAAGTCTGTCTCCTTGAGGAAATCCATATATCTTTTCTATTTGATTTTAAGCGGTTCATTTTCAAAATTTAGGCTTAATTTATTCAAATTTTGATTACAGAAAAAGGTTGGCTGAGGTATGTGAGAAATTTCAGGTGGTTTATCTTGGTTATCAAGTTTAAGAGTAGTATTTTGTTTTGGGCTTCCTTCTATGTAAGAAGTGTTTGCTTTTGGGTAATGTTTTATTTTTTCAAAAAGTTCTTTACTGAAGTAAGATAATCTTGTTACTCCATAATATAACTGGGTTAAGTGGATATCATCTACCTTTATTATAAACGGAGAATATGTAGGGAGAACTCCTCTACAGATAACGCTGGAAAGAGGAGGTTACTATAATAGCAGATTGAAGGCATTTATTGCTGATAAACCGATATTCATAGAAGCACTACCTTTTAAAGATGCTGGTTATCCTCAGTATAAAGCGATAAGTGTGTTTGAAACTATTCCTTCCCATATTCACTTCAAAATGCTCCAGCCCCCACAGGGTTCTGTAAAGATAAGTTTTTGATTGACAAAAGTTAAGTTTGGGTGTGAAAATTAAATTAAATAATGATAACAGGAGGGGCAAGATGAAAGTAAAAATTTTTGTCGGGTTAGGTACGTGTTTGTTATTATCTTTGATTTTCCTGTCCGGTGTTTATGCCGAATTCAGGGTGCCAGAAGATGATTCCAGAGTAAGATACTTCTATGTATTTGGTCCTCAGGGAGACCCTCTGATGGGGAAAGAGGACAGTGAACAGATAATTTACATTGATGTTCCTGAAAATGAAATTCAAGATTTAATTATAAAAGTTTATGACCCTGATGTTGGAGGAGCTAGAGACTGGCGGAGGAATCCTGAAGATGAGTGGGATACCACAACTGAATTCGCTATTTATGGGAAAAATTTACTGCACAGAGAAGTATTTGCCGAAAACCGAGTTTACGATAGAAACTATTATCGGTTCGGACCTTATAAAAAGGAACTCGGTGAAAAGATCGATGGATATTACAGATTTCGGTTAGAGATTAGAGGCAAATCCGGGAACGATGCTAATTTATTCAGTTTAAGAATTTCTCCTGATAGCGCTGTTGTGTTCTGTTATGATATTACTTTCAGGCTCTTACCGCATAAAGGAGAGAAGATGTATTTCTATTTTAACGTCCCCCAGGAAACAAAGGAGATAACTGTGGAGAACTACGATATAGACCTTCATGGCGGGAGGAGCCACATAGTGGATTTAGTCACAGGCTTAAAATATAAAATTAAGGATTCCCAGAGTGGGCAATGGACTCAGACAGTTATCCCTCTCCATCTGGAGTTGCCTCATCAGTTTGAATATCTTTTGATAAAAGGGACTCAAAAATATGCCCATGCCGGAATAAGGATAAAGGACGATAAGGGTAACTATCTGCCGATTTATTTCCGAAAGAAAAAACTGCCGGTAATAGCAGTTAAGCCTTCAAAAATAGAAAAACCAATTAAACCCCAAGGAGAACTGGCATGTAGAACATTTACATTTGACGCCACCAAATCTTATGACCCTGATAATCAGGCTCTTTCTTTCCACTGGGATTTTGGAGATGGAACCACCAGTAATAAACCTGTAGTCACTCATATCTTCCCTGGCCCTGGAGAATATACTGTTACTCTTACAGTAACTGACAGTTCTGGTCTGGAGGGATGCTCCACAGCCAAAACTCAAAAGGTCATCACCGTAAATGCCCCTCCCAAACCTAAGTTTACCGCTCCTGACCTCGTCTGTCCCGGGAATGTGCTTGTGTTCGATGCCAGTGCTACTGAAGATGAGACCCCAGATACTCTGGGCTATAAATGGGATTTTGGAGATGGCACTACTGCAGATGGTAAAGTGGTCAAAAAAGTTTATGATAAGGGAGGTATCTACCGTGTAAGATTGACGGTAGATGATAATCAGGGGACTGCCTGCAGTGTTTCTACTGTTGAGAGGATAATCCGGGTGAATAATCCTCCTGTGGCTGATGCTGGCGAGGATATAAATCTCTTTTTACAATCTATGGCTGAGGAGTATGTGGTGAAATTTGATGGAAGGAATTCCAGGGATAGAGACGGAGATGAATTGAGTTACACCTGGAATTTCGGGGACGGGAGTTCAGGAGAAGGAGAACGCGCAACTCATATTTATCATAAGGGTGGGAAATACAAGGTTACACTGGATGTCTGTGATGGTACTGCTACGAAATGTAGCTGCAGTCGAGATTCCATCACAGTTACATTGAATAAACCTCCGGTAGCAAAAGCAGGCAAAAATATAAAAACCTGTAAAGGGAGTGAAGTTACATTTGATGGTTCTGGTTCTTACACTGAAAATGGAGAGACATTAAGTTATTTCTGGGATTTCGGCGATGGTTCCACAGCCAGGGGAGAAAAAGTTACCCATACTTACACCAGAGGTGGAACTTACAAGGTGGTGTTGACAGTAGACGATGGACAGAATGCTCCCAATTCCAGAACCTCAGATGTTATAAATGTAATGGTAAATTCTTCTCCTTATGTATCTCTGGCAGCGGTAGAGCCAGTATGTGTTGGGACAGAAGTGGCGTTTGATGCTTCTGATTCCGGTGACCCTGACAGGGATAAATTGGTTTACACCTGGGACTTTGGAGATGGAACCACTCTCGTTGCAGGTGCTAAGGTGAAACATAAATATGAAAAAGGTGGCATCTATAATGTGAAAGTTACTGTAGATGATGGTAAAGGGACATCCTGTTCTAAAATTTCAGATTCTATAAAACTCAGAGTTAACACTCCTCCAGTGGCAGATGCTGGTAGAGATAAGGTAGTATGTATGGGATGTGCCATAGTGTTTGACGGCACCAAATCTTATGACCCTGACGGTGATAATCTCGTTTATACCTGGGATTTTGGAGATGGTGTAACCGCTGAAGGTGCCAAGGTAACACATGTTTACGATAAACCTGGAAAATATGAAGTGACTCTTACGGTGAGCGATGGTTCTGAAACCTCCTGTAATTTCAGTGTGGATAAAATTAAAGTCACTGTAAATGCACCTCCAGTTCCGGTAATAAAAGTTAAGTAGTTTTAAATTTTAGTAGTAAAATAGAGGAGGGGGTGAAAGTGGGGGGAAGAAATTATTCCATCTTTATAATTTTACCTCTGGTATTAGTTTGCTTCTGCTATTTCCAGAAAGATATTGGTCGAGCAATCTCCAGAAGGGTGCGGTCACAGGATGAAATCGCTCGCAGTATCGCACTGTTGTTTTCCCAGGATCCAGGAGAAAGGATGGATGGTTTGCAGAAACTTGTAGAAATTTACATTGATATGAACGACCTGGAAGAAGAAACGTTTCAGAATAAAAAGAGGATAGCAGTTGCTATTTTAAATGCTTACTGGGATGAAGAAGATGATTTTGTATCGGATACAATTTATAAATATTTAGGGCAGATAATCTTATCTCCTGAAGAAACCCCTCTGGAGATAAGAAAAGAAATACAGGATGAAGTCGTTGAGATGTATTTTAACTCTTACGAAATTGGCGATAACACACTTCGGAATAAGACAGATAAACTTTTGAAGGGTAAAAAATTTCTGAGCATTGCAGTATTACTGGATAGAATAATTTTTGAATCGGAATTTTTCTCTTCTGCTCAGGAATTTCTGGCTAGGATAAATGGTTTTTCTAAAAGCAAAAAGATATGTGAGATAATTCTATCTTTGGACGATCTTCTGGGATTGGAACAATGCTGGAATGAGTTTGTAGAAGAACAAGGAATGACAGATGAAGAGGGAAAGAACTTTTTTACTTTGAGTACCCTTATGCTTTATAGAGAAATAGGAGCGATTCTGGATGGAGAAGAAAGTATAATACTGGATGCTCAAGAGGCAATCGAAGTCAGAGGCGCTCTGTGGGAATTGATCACACAAAATATCGATGATGAAGGGTTTGAAATTTTAAGAGATTTCGTCGCTACTGCAGTAAGTGTGGTGTGGGAAGAGGAATTGAGTGCTCGCAGGCATAAGGAGGGTAGATTTGGTCTTGTAATTAATTATCATTTCCAGGATGGGGATACCTATAAATATATGAAACTGCTGTTGAACACTCTTGGGATAGATGAAATCCCGAATTTATTTTCTTCCCGGAGGGGGTTTCTCACGCCTCTTCAGGCTCACAGTGATTCCGTTTTGGTTATGTTTGAGGGTTTACAGGAATTAAATCTTCTTAATGAACACAGCATTATAAATTTTGCATTTCAGTTCTCCTCTACTGGTGATAAAAACAGTGATTACCTGGGATGGTATCTTGCCGGGATAGCACCTCCTCTCTATATCCAGCGGGTATCTCCATTCATACTGGGAGTGAGAGAAAAAGAGACGGTATTTTACTTTCTCCCTTTAAGAGAAGAACTTCTCTCCTATGTCACTTTTGCTTTCCCTACACTCCTGGGATATTCGGGAGATGAAGTTGATGAAGTCTTCCAGAGTATTTTTTCTCGATTTTCGGTCACCCGGGATGATGTTGAAGAGTATTTAAGAGAGAGAAAATTTGAAGGGACAATTTCTCCTCAGGATGTGCAGTTCTTCATGGAAATTCTGGATTTACTGCCCTGGGAAGAGGGCAGGTTATCACTGGATAAATTGTTGAATATTCCCTGTATAGGAGAGCAGGTGCTGGAGGAGAATCTAAGTAGAATGGTAATGGCCGGGATGCTGGTTATGGAGACGATAAAATCTCGATACAGGAGGGAAAATAAATCTTTTGCTGAGGAATTAATTTCTGCCCTGGGATTATAGAAGTTTGTTTCAACAGTCTTTCGAAATGAAAGTCATGTTTTTCTCCTCGCCGGGATAAAATGAATCCAGCTTTTAATTTACCGTCGGAATTTTATCCTTTATAAGGCAGAAGGCACTTATCCCAAATTTTACAAATCCGTATTTGTCTATTGTAATATTAAAAAAATTCTTTAAGAATTTGACAGTAGATATAGATTGTGTTATAGATATAAATGGAAGTTGATATAGAGATGAGGGGGAATAATTTAAACAAACAAGGGGGAGTTAAAATGAAGTCAGGTGGTTTCTTTTTCGTAGTTGTGTTGTTTGTGTGTTTAGTGGCAATTCTTCCGGTGTCTGAAGTTAACCACCAAGATTCTTTCTATTCGTTGAGAAGGATAATTGCGGTTTCACCTGAGGTGAGGAATTATCTGGAGGAGTTAAATAGTGGTGATCAGAATAGAGTGCTAAGGGCTCTTACAAAATTGTCCAGGCAGGCAGAATTTGAAGGCATTAGGGGTCCGGGGATTGATTTGCTTGCAGATAAGGTTCTTTCTTTTGTCCTGGATAACAATAATCCCGAAGAGATAAGAGGAGAAGCCATATTTGCGCTTGGTCCTTTAGTCCTTCTATTAGAAGATGCCAGTTCTCAGGAGAGAGTGATAAATGCAGTATTTGCTCTCGTTGGTAAGGAGGAAAATACCGGTATAAAATTAGGTATCAATGATTTCCTTTATAAACTTATTGCCGGCACAGAGGTGGCAGAGGGTATAAGGGGTATAAGAAGAGAGGAAATACAGTTAAAAGCAGGGGAAAAACTGGTGGAAATGCTAAATGCCCCAGAGGGTATAGTTGCCGGTATGGCAGCAGAACGTCTTACGGCATTAGCCCAGGCTGGAAAGCTTTCTCCAGGAGTTTACGCTCATATAAGGAATCTTTTAAATGATGCCATGAGGGAAGGTAGAATTAATACCTCTAGCTATGTCCGGTTTATGTTGAGAGGGACTCAGAATGAATATCAGCTGCCAGCACCACTTCCTGAAGAGTTTAGAAAAATTATCTATGATAATATCAAACAGCCAGGAGGAAGTGGGGTGGGAACTATTGTAAACTCGATACCGAATGATCCTGCAATTATAGAAGCAGTTGTCTGGGAACTTGCAAACATAGCAATGCAAGAGAAAGATCTTATGACACAATGGTCGGCGATATCAGCCATCAGGAGTATAATGAACAAATATAAACACACAAAAATTGGTAGTTATGTGAGTGGACAGATTTATGATATGTTGTTATCATGACCGCTGGACTGATGGCTCCTTCTATGGAGGAAGATAAGAGGTTTCAGATTGCTCAGATGTGTGTAGAGTTGCTTAGATCTAGAGATGCAGTTATACAGGCAAGTGCTGGTTCCAGTTTATACCGGCTTATGGTGGGAACAGCCAGCTTACTTGCATTGCAGTCCCATCCCCAAATGATAGACCCTGTTCTATCTTTAGAACATCTACGTACAATAGCAAAGCAGGTGGAGAGTGTTCTTCTTGACCCCGAAGTTTATTGGGATTCGTCATACGACGTAGATATGATACTGAAAGAGGTCATTGGAATATTGCGACGTAATGGATATATAAAATAATAGATGCATTTGAAATTTCCAATTTCGGGGAAGGTCTGAAATTTAAGACCCTCCCTGCAACCCAAATTTGCGAGAAATAATTTACACTACTTAGCAGGCAGTTTATTTGACCTTATGCACTTCCTGTAATATAATGAATTACCAAACGAGGAGGTAATGATGGAAAGGATATATATTTTTGATACCACATTACGGGATGGAGAGCAAGCACCGGGAGCATCCTTAAACGTAAAGGGAAAGCTGGAAATAGCAAGGCAGCTGGAGAAGTTAAATGTGGATATAATAGAGGCTGGTTTTCCTATTGCCTCTCCGGGAGATTTTGAAGCCGTAAATCTGATAGCCAAAAAACTTAAAAAGCCTGTAATATGTGCTCTGGCTCGTTCTCTTAAAAAGGATATTGATGCTGCTCGCGATGCCTTAAAGCCTGCAAAAAAACCCAGAATACATGTATTTCTGGCAACCTCCAAAATTCATATGCAATATAAGTTGAGAAAGGCGGAGGATGAGGTATTAAAACAGGCGGTAGAGGCAGTAAAATATGCTAAAAGATTTGCTGATGATGTCGAATTTTCTCCTGAAGATGCCACCAGAACCGAAAGGAATTTTTTATTCAAGATTCTGGCTGAGGTAATAGAGGCAGGAGCAACTGTTGTTAACATTCCTGATACTGTGGGTTATACCGTTCCTGATGAATTCTCGGATTTAATAAAGGCAATTAAAGAGAATGTGCCCAATATAGATAAAGCAATTGTAAGTGCTCATTGCCATGACGATCTGGGGCTTTCCTGTGCCAATTCTTTAGCAGCGATTAAAGCCGGAGCGCGGCAGGTGGAATGTACCATAAATGGAATTGGAGAGCGAGCAGGTAGTGCCCCCCTGGAAGAAATTGTTATGGCAATTAAAACCAGACAGGATTTCTTTAATTTTTACACCAGAATAAAAACTCAGGAACTGTATAAGACCAGCAGACTGGTTAGCCATCTTATGGGCATAGATGTTCAGCCCAACAAGGCAATCGTGGGAGATAACGCATTTCGCCATGAATCAGGAATACATCAAGATGGAGTTTTGAAAATGCCCAGGACTTATGAAATTATGAAGCCTGAGGATGTAGGATTTAAGGAGAGTAAGATAGTTCTGGGTAAACATTCCGGTCGGCATGCCTTTGTAAAGAAACTAGAAGAATTAGGAATAAAACTTACCAAAAATGAAGTGGATAAAGCCTTTGAAGAATTTAAAAAACTGGCTGATAAGAAAAAAGAAATATTTGATGAGGATATAATTGCAATTGTTGAGGAAGAAGTGAAAGTTATTCCTCAGGTTTGGGAACTGGTCTATGTTCATACCATAGCCGGTTCTCACACTGTTCCCACTGCTACAGTAAAACTGAGGAAGGAAGGTAAAATATATGAAGATGCTGCCTGCGGTGATGGACCAATAGATGCCTGTTATAACACCATTGATAGAATAGTGAAAATAAATCCCAAACTCCTAAATTACAACCTTAAGGCTATAACTTCCGGGAGAGATGCTTTGGGGGAGGTTACAGTGAGATTAAAACATAAAAACACAGAGGTAGTGGGTAGGGGGACATCAACTGACATAATTGAAGCCAGCGCCAAGGCGTATATAAATGCCATAAATAAACTTCTCTATTCTAAATGAAGATAGATTCTGCAACCTCCCTGTATGCAGTTATCGGTCATCCTGTTAGGCATTCTCTTTCTCCTGTAATGCATAACTTTTTATTTCAGAAATATAAAATTAATGCCGTTTATTTAGCATTTGACATTTCTCCTAATGATCTTAGAGTTTTTTTCCAGGCAATGCGAGTTATTCCAGTTGCAGGTT
>NATI01000007.1 GCA_002085265.1 Candidatus Omnitrophica bacterium 4484_49
AAACGCCTTTTTATTCTCAGAGATTAAAAAAGGCAGGGATATCCTCTCCAGAAGATATAACTGCATTAGAGGATTTGCATAAAATTCCCTTTACTACTAAGGATGATTTGAGAGATGCCTATCCATTTGGACTTCTGGCTGTAGAACTTAAAGATGTGGTTAGAATACATACTTCCAGTGGCACTACGGGTAAGCCTACCGTGATATACCATACCAGAAATGATATTGATAACTGGGCGAATCTTGTTGCCCGCTGTATTGTGATGACAGGGTGTGGGCGTGAAGATGTGTTTCAGAATATGATGAGTTACGGTCTTTTCACCGGGGGATTAGGTCTCCATTATGGGGCTGAACGGGTGGGGATGATGGTCATTCCTGCTGGTGGAGGCAATACCAGGCGTCAATTACAATTGATGACAGATTTTGGAACTACAGTTATTCATGTCACTCCCAGTTATCTTCTGCATATAACAGATAAACTTCAGGAGTTTGGATTTAAAAGAGAAGAATTAAAACTGAAGAAAGGCTTTCTGGGGGCTGAGCCTTATTCTGAATCTACCAGAAAAAAAATTGAGGCTCTTTTAGATATAGATGTCTACAATTCTTATGGATTGAGTGAGATGAATGGGCCAGGAGTTGCTTTTGAATGTGTATATAAACAAGGAATGCATGTCTGGGAAGATGCCTATATTATGGAGGTGATAGATCCTTACACGGGAGAAGTTTTACCTGATGGGAAAGAGGGGGAACTGGTGTTCACAACTTTACAGAGAGAAGCCACGCCTCTTCTTCGTTATCGGACTAGGGATTTGGCTGTAATTTATCCTCAAGGATGTAAGTGCGGCAGGACTCACAGGAAAATTTCCAGAATCAAGGGCAGGACAGATGATATGTTGATAATAAATGGAGTGAATGTATTTCCCTCTCAAATTGAAGAAGTGTTGATGGCCAATCCTGATATTGGAAGTAATTATCAAATTTATGTGGAAAAAGACGGTTATCTGGATAAACTCACAGTTAAAGTGGAAATAAAACCAGATGTATTCCATGGAGATATAAAGGAACTGGAAATTCTTAAGGAGAGAATTCGTGGGGATTTGAAAGCGAGTATAGTTGTCAATCCTATTGTAGAATTAATGGAGCCTGGCAGTCTCCCTCCTTGGGAAGGTAAGGCGAAGAGAGTAGTGGATAATCGGGAAAGGTTATAAGAAGGGGGAATTAAGATGGCTAAACATCTGGCAGTATTTGTGGAGAATAAGCCCGGAAAATTGGAGAAAATTACCAGGACATTGTTAGAAGCGAATATAAATATTAGAGCGATATCCATTCAGGATAGAGGTGATTTTGGTGTGATAAAACTTCTGGTGGACAAACCCCAATCTGCAGAACAGGCATTGAAATCTGCAGGGTTCGTATGTGCATTAAGAGAAATAATAGCCGTGGAAATGGAGGATAAGCCAGGCGGTTTACATAAAATTGCAGAGATTTTTTCTAAAAACAATATAAACATCCTAGATGCTTATGGTTTTGTAATAGAAAGCAGCAAGATTGCCGTTTTATGTGTGGAGGTAGAGAAGGTTTTAGGGTTGGATGAGATTTTGCAGAAAGAGGGTTTGAAAATCATATCCGATTATGACCTGTATGGATTGTAATTTGATAATTGATATACATACCCATGCCTATCCTGAAAAACTCCTGCCTAAGGTCAGGGAGAATCTGGAGAATTTATTTAAAGTGAAATTTTATGGAGATGGTTCTTTGAATTCTCTATTAGAGTATATGGATAGAGCCGGGGTGAATATAAGTGTGGTGTGTTCTGTTGCCACCAGGCCTGAACAGGTGCCTTCTATAAATGACTGGTTGTTCAGTATCAGAGGTGAAAGAATCAGGGTATTTTGTGCTTTGCATCCTCAGTATGCCGACTGGAGAAAAGAACTGGTAAGAATTAAGGAAAAAGGTGACGGAGTTAAACTTCAGCCGGAATTCCAGGATTTTTATGTTGATGATGACAAAGTTTTTCCAATATATGAAGAGTTACAAAAAATGGAGATACCGGTTTTATTTCATTGTGGGGAAGAGTTGTCGGGCACACAACTTGTACGTTCTTCTCCTCACCGAATAGCCAGAGTTCTGAAGGAGTTTCCGAAATTAAAACTCATTGCTGCTCATTTTGGCGGTTTCCGGCTCTGGGATGAGGTGGAGAAGTATCTGCTGGGTAAGGATGTATATTTTGATACTGCATTCTTTTTGGGACATCTCCCACCAGAGAGAATAAAATATCTAATTTTAAAACATCCCTCCGATAGAATTCTTTTTGGCACTGATTTTCCCCTTCAGGATCAGAGAAATGATATCAAATTTTTGATGCAACTGGATATACCCGATAAAATCAAAGCAAAAATTCTGGGAGAAAATGCCAAAAAACTTTTGAAAATCAAAGGAGGTAAGGTATGAAGAAAGGCAGTATTGCGTTTCTTCTGCTGGTGGTATTTGCAGGGAGTGGTTTTGCCAAAGATATTTCATTTAAATGGGGAATCATTGAGCGATTAAGGCAGGAGTATTTGAAGAATTGGAAAGATATGGAAAACTCTACGGGAGAAAATGATAACTACTTTAGAATAAGGACCAGTATCTGGGGGAAGTTGGATTTCGATTCTCAGTTTAGTGTCTATGCTAAATTGACAAATGAATTCAAACCTTATGTTACTCCCAGCAAGAGGGGGGATATTCACGAACTGGTATTTGATAATTTATATGTGGATTTGAAAAATATTTTTGATTCTCCCTGGAGTTTGCGTATTGGAAGACAGAATATAATTTACGGAGAGGGATTTCTGTTTATTGATGGCACACCTTTAGATGGGTCACGAACAATTTATTATAATGCCATAAAAGCCACTTTTGCCCGGGATAAACTCCGCATAGATTTTTTAGGTGTAGATAGCCCTCGTCAGGATGAGTATTTCCCTATCGTCAATAATAGAAATAAAAATTTAGTAGAAGCTAAGGAACGCGGAATTGGATATTATGCTCAATATGATATTAATGAAAACTGGCATCTGGAACAATATTATTTTTATAAGACAGAGAAGAATTATAAAAAAATAAAAAAAGGTGTTGTTATAGAAACTTTTCAAAAAACGAAATTAAATACTATTGGCGGCCGGATAGTATACAAAAATTCTCCCTGGCGGATAAGGTCAGAGTTGGCTTATCAGTTTGGAGATTATGGGACCAATGATAGAGAGGGCCTGGGTGGATATGGTTTTGTGGATTATACCTTACAGGATGTAAAATTTACTCCCACAGTGACTATTGGGGGAGTTTATCTTTCAGGAGATGACCCCAGTACTTCTGATAACGAGTCCTGGGATCCGTTATTTTCCAGATGGCCATATAAAAGTGAACTTTACTGCTATATCCTTTCTATGGAGAAATCAATTGCTTACTGGGCAAATATGCAACTGTATAAACTGGGGTTGAATTTGAAACCCACAGAAAAAGATAGCCTGGATTTAGCCTATATGTATTTAAGAGCAAATGAAAATACATATGCCTCCCAGCCTGCATTTTCCAATGACGGTAAAGAAAGAGGACATATATTGCAACTTATATGGAAGCATACATTCAATAAGAATTTAAGCGGACATATTCAGATTGAGTATTTCCATCCTGGAGATTATTATGTGGATACAGCAGATGATGCACTCTTCCTGCGCTGGCAGTTGCTGTATAAGTTTTAAACTGGTTAAAAGATAAAAATGAATCTGGTTATCACTGGTGGTGCTGGGTTTCTTGGTTTTCATTTAGCCAATTCATTGAGTAAATATTTTGAAAGAATTGATATAATTGATATTGCTGGTGTAGATTCTTCAGAATATCCTGACAATGTCTCCTATCATAATGTTGATGTTCGAAATTTTGATGCTCTTTTAAAAATATTTGGTGATTGTAGGTTTGTAATTCATGCTGCTTCAGCATTACCTTTATGGAAAAGAAAGGATATTTTTGAAATAAATGTTCAGGGGACGAGAAATGTATTGCAGGCAGCTTCTGAGGCTGGAGTGGATAAAGTTATTTATGTCTCCAGTACCGCGGTATACGGCATTCCTAAAGTTCATCCCATTTATGAGGATTCTCCTCTTGTAGGAGTCGGTCCTTACGGGGAAAGCAAAATCGTGGCTGAAAAGGTTTGTCTGCGATATAGGAAAAAAGGATATTGTGTTCCTGTTGTGAGACCCAAGACTTTTATAGGTACGGGACGGATGGGAGTATTTCAGATTCTTTATGATTGGATAAAAGATGGAAAGAAAATCCCTATTATCGGTAGTGGCAAAAACAAGTATCAACTTCTGGAGGTTGAGGATTTAGTGACAGCAATAAAGATGATTTTATTTAGTGACGACCACAAAGCAAATGATACTTTCAATGTTGGAGCCGAGAAGTTTGGAACTGTATATCAAGATTTAACTGCTCTCTGCAGGTATGCTAAAACAGGTGCGCGTGTAATACCTACGCCTTCCTGGCTGGTAAAACCCGCGCTGTTTGTATTCGATGTTCTGGGAGTCTCTCCCCTTTATAAATGGGTATACGGGACTGCAGATAAAGATTCTTTTGTAGCTATCGATAAGATCAAATCAGTTCTGGGCTGGGAGCCTCGATATAGTAATGGTCAGGCGCTCATCAGGTCCTATCAGTGGTATTTGGATAATTGGGATAAATTAGAAGCAACAGGAATAACTCATAGAGTTGCTTGGAGTCAGGGTATCCTTGGATTTTTTAAAAAAGTACTGTAAATATATCCTCCTATTTTTATTTGCCTGTGGGGCGTTTTCGATTTCCTATGTATCCACTATTAAAGGCGGAGTAAATCTCTCTCGTGATTCCGCCAATTATTTATGTGCAGCCAGGACTTTTATGAGGGGGAAAGGGTTTCTGTGTTTTGATAACACCTATTTTGTGAAATGGCCTCCCCTGTATCCTTTTGTATTGAGTATGTTCCTGAGGGCAGGAGGGGATATTTTTTATGGTGCCCGGATATTCCAGGCATTACTTTTCGCCGGCACAGTATTATTCTCAGGATTGTTATTTCTAAGAAATAAGTATTCACTGACCTCAGTTGTTCTGGGAGTAAGCCTGGTTTGTTTTTCTCTACCTCTTTATACTGTATCCTTATGGTTGTGGACAGAGCCTTTATTCCTGTTCCTGCTGATATTGTTTTTTTATGTGTTCAATGAGTTTCTTAATACTCCTGGATACAGAAATTTAATTTTTTCGGCAGTGGTTTGTTCTTTAATCTGGTTAACCAAGTATACCGGGGTGATAGCGGTAATTACGGGGTTGATTTTCATATTGAGTGATAGGAGGTTAAAAAATCCACAGAGGATAACAATGGGATTAATATTTGGGATGGTTGCTTCTTTCCCCTTAGGGTTGTGGATTGGGAGGAATTATGTTTTAACCCATACTCTGGCCGGTGTCCGCGTTCCTTCAGATTTGGGATTGATAGAAAATATTTATCGGTCGCTGAATGTAATTACCAGCTGGTTTTGCCCTTTTTCATTACCTCTAACATTGCGCATAATCCTGTTTACAGGAACTGTGGGTGGAATGATTTATGCCGGGCGTAAAGATAGAAAGATGAGATTTATGTTTACATTTGGACTCTTATATCTTTTATTTTTGGTATTCATGGCTGTCAGAGTCCACTTTGATAAACTCGATACCCGACTCCTAGCTCCTGTGTACTTACCTATAGTATCTATAATAACCGCAGGCTTGAATGCTCTTTATTATCAAAAGGGAGCGGGCAGAACTATTTTTAAATTTCTTGCAGGTTTCTGGTTTCTGGTGGTTATTTTTTTAGTTTATACAATCATTTCCATCACTTTATATTTCCATACTACAGGAGGAAAATTCACCGTGGATAAATGGCGAGACCTGGAAGTTGTAAAATGGCTGAAGAAACATCCTCTAAAAGGGAAGCTTTACAGTAATGCACCTGATGTGCTATATCTGGGAGCAGGGCTGAATGCCTCCAGGGTCCCGGAGAGAATTTGGGGATGGAAAGAGATGGAAGAAGCGATAGAGAGAAATCAAAATGTTTACCTGATATGGTTTGGGATACGCAAGGGACAAACTATATTCTCTTTAAAGGAGATTGGAGATAAATACCGGTTGATACCGATTAAGAAGTTTTCTCGAGCCTTGGTTTTTAAAATAAATGAAAAGAGTTAAACTGATCATCGAGGAATTAAGACCTAAGCAGTGGATAAAAAATCTGTTTGTATTTCCAGCCCTTATTTTCTCCAGACATTTGGGAGATTTTCCCTATGCTGAGAGGACATTGCTGGCGTTTTTTATTCTATGTATGGCTTCGGGAGCATCTTACATAATAAATGATATCATCGATCTGCGATCCGACCGCCTCCATCCTCGTAAGTGTAAACGGCCATTGGCTTCTGGAAGGTTATCTGTCTCCTTTGCTGCTATGAGTGCTCTGTTTCTTATCGCAGGAGCAGTTATCTGCGCAGGATTTGTAAATAGAGAATTTTTAGGTCTGATTCTGATATTTCTGATCCTTCAGGTTGCCTATTCTGTGTATTTTAAGCATGTAATGCTTCTGGATGTGTTTTTCATCGCAGGGTTATTCTCATTGAGAGTAATTATGGGAGCAGTTGCTATTAAGGTTGAGATTTCATCCTGGTTGGTTATCTGCACGATTTTGCTTTCTCTTTTCTTAGCACTCTCTAAAAGAAGGGCAGAACTGATATTGATGGCGGATAACGCTGAGGAGTATAAAAAAGTTCTGAAGAGATATAACATTGAAGTTGTGGATGAATGGATTAACATCATTACTTCAGCATTACTGCTTTCCTATCTTTTATATACATTATCTCCCGAGACAGTAGCGAAATTTCATACCCGGGGCTTGATATTTACCTCTCCATTTGTTCTTTACGGAGTTTTACGATATATTTATCTTATCCATAACCAGGGGAGTGAAGATAGTATTGAAAATTTGGTCCTTAAGGATAAACCTCTGCTCTTAACCCTTGCCTTATGGATTTTGAGTGTGGTGTTGGTTCTATATCTGGGGAGTAGAGTATGAAAATAAAAATTAATAATATGATGATTGAATGTCGGCAGGGAGATATAACCTCTCAGCCGGACATAGAAGTGATTGTAAATTCTGCCAATGCTCATCTTGCACCGGGAGGAGGTGTTGCGGGCGCGATTCATAGAAAAGCCGGTCTCCAGCTTTATGAAGAATGTAAGAAATATGCTCCTATAAGCACAGGACAAGCAGTTATAACCAGAGGATATAATTTGCCCAATAAGTATGTTATCCATACATTGGGGCCAGTATATACTCGCGAAAAAAATCCAGCAAAAAAACTTGCTTTATGTTATAAAAATTGTTTGAGACTTGCAGAGAAGAATTCTCTGGAATCCATAGCTTTTCCTGCTATTTCAGCTGGGATATTTGGTTATCCAATAGAGGAGGCAGCCAGGGTGGCTATAAAGGCTGTGTTGGAAGAAGTGCCCAAACTAAAGGAATTAAAACTTATTTGCTTTGTGCTCTATGATGACAAAAGTTATAAAATATTTCAGGAAGTACTAAAGGAAGTAATCCAGAATAAGAGCTGATTTAGAGATTTATTTATGAAGTTAAGTATAAAAGTAATTCCCAATGCCAGAAGATCAGAAGTAGTGGAGGAGACAGGCTTTCTGAAAGTAAAAGTAGATGCTCCTGCCAAAGAAGGGAAAGCAAATAAACGTCTGATAGAAATTCTTGCTGAGCATTTTAAGATTCCAAAGTCAAAGATTAAAATCTTAAAAGGCCACAACTCTAAAAATAAATTAGTAGAAATCCTGAAAGAATAGATTGCAAGTTGGCGTTAAACATGGTTTAATTCCTTTATTTTATCTGTTAAAATTATCTCGCGATTTTATTATATAATTATCCACAAGCTCTGGAGAAATGATAGTTCTGGTTACCGATTTTGGCCTTGGGGATGAGTATGTAGGGGTGATGAAAGGGGTGATTTGTTCCATAAATCCTGAAGTTAAGATTATTGACCTTACTCATGGTATTTCTTCTCAAGATATAATCTGGGCTGGAATAGTGGTATATAAAACTTGTAAATTTTTCCCCCAAGGGAGCATATTTTTGATAGTAGTTGATCCCGGGGTGGGTACGGAAAGAGATATCATAATTATGAAGGCAGGAGGATATTATTTCATTGCTCCTGATAACGGGGTTTTGAGTCTGATTTATGAGAAATTTAATCCAGAAATTATAGTCAAGGCAGAGAAAAAAAACTACACTCTGCAACCTGTAAGTTGTACCTTTCACGGCCGAGATATATTTTCCCCTCTCGCTGCTCATTTGAGTAGAGGAGAAAATGTGTTACAGATGGGCGATAAGGTTGACAGGATAGTTAGAATAAAATTCCCCCAGCCTCAGATAAGAGAAAAAGAAATAATAGCAGCGGTAATTCACATTGATAGATTTGGAAATTTAATTACCTCTCTGGATAGGGAGGAATTTGAGAAACTGGGATGGAGGAGATTTAAAATAGAATATAAGGGGAGAACAATTGATGAAATTTCCAGCTGTTACGATACCGGTAAGGATTTAATAGCCATCTGGGAGTCAAAAAATTTTCTGGAAATTGCCAAACCCGGTGGCTGCGCTCAGGAATACCTCCAGGCAAAACCGGGAGATGAGATAAGGATTGTGAAATTGGGATGAGGTTAAAATTCCAGAAGGTCCCCGATTATAATCTTGTGTATAAAATATACAGGGAATGCGGGACGATAGTTTTTATAAAAAAGGCAAAGGCGGATAAAACTGGGATTAACTTGGAGGTAGAAATTATTCCTGAAGGGGAAGGACCGGTGGTGAAAAAAATTATCAAATACTTGGAGGAAAAATGAAGCGGAAAGTTCTCTTGGTTTTTGCATTTCTGACAATTACTCCCTATCTGTGGGCAGAGCAGGAGATTTATTCAGCAGCATTCGCCCTCAAGAAGTTATTTGAATTTTACGGTAAGGATGTTTCTATCGTTGATATAGAAGCCGAGTTGAAACTGAAGGATGATATACCCTCTGCATTAGTCAAAATCGGGCGGGAATGGGGATTGTATCTTAATCGCTTCAGTTTGGCTTGCCGGGAGGAGATAAATAAATTACAGGGACCGGTAATCATAAGATATAAAGGGAATTTTTATCTCTTGATATTAAAGCCCAAAGGTTTATATCTTATAAGCAATAAAGGAGAATTTGTCATCGACCAGAAAGAGTTTCTTAAGTACTGGTCGGGTGATTTTATCTCGCTCCCTTTAGCAAATGTTCTTCTTATCCGATATAAGCCTCAGAAAGAAATTGGAAGAATTGTATTTTTATATTCCTATCATAATGAGGAATTTTATCTCTTCAAGCAGGCTTTTGACCGTCTATATAGAGAGGCAAAAAAGTGTAATTATCGACTGATATATATGGATGAGCTGGGGCTTATACCGGAAAAATCGGTTCATGAACTTGACTCTTTTTCAGATTCGGAGCGAGACGCATTTGAGTCCGCGAAACATTCTCTCCTTCAGGAGTTAAAACTCATAGAACGGGGGGTGGGGATTTCCGACCCTACAGAATTTTACGATAAAATTTATAAATATCTGGCAAAGTTTAAAATCAGGGTGGATATGGAAGATTTGAAATACGAGAACTGGAAAGCGATAACTGCATTTGATGAATTGGAGTTAAATCAGTTAGCGGTGAAGTTGTTCTGTCATGGGAATATAGAGGGTTATGCAGATAAGATCAGGGAGTATAACCAGGGCTTCTGGGAGTATAATGTGCTTCTCCGGGACAGGTATTTCCAGGATCAGATGGAAAAACTGGCAGAGAGGAATCCTCATACTCTGATATTTACTCTCCGAGGACTGGGACACTATGGTATGGAGGAGAACATAATGGTTTCCGGATTTACCACCGAGACTATGATTCTGGGGGAGGGTGAATTTAAAGACCTGCTCGTGCCCGATCAGTATATCCAGATATTGAACAGAAATGGAGTTTACGTTGATCCTGGGGAGGAAAGAATAAGTTATCTTCGGGCTTTCCCTGTGGAATGCCTCAGAAATTATCTCCAGAAAAGACTTAACTTTAGCATCTCAGAAGCCACAATTAAAGCCAATCAGGTAATCAAAAACCTTAAGGAAGAAGAGATTGAAAGGCTTGCTCTGGATATTTCTCATGGTATTGCAGAAGGGAGGCTGAGAAACAGTGACGCAGTTTATGAATTTGTCTACTGGTGGCTTAAAAAGAAAAAACTCGTCTTAGACTGGTAAATGGGGCATTCAACCTATATAAAAATCTACGGAGCAAAAGAGCATAATTTAAAAAATATAAATGTCTTTATCCCTCGTAACAGGCTGGTGGTTATAACCGGTGTCAGTGGCTCCGGTAAATCGTCTCTGGCCTTTGATACCCTGTATGCCGAGGGGCAGAGAAAATTCGTGGAGAGCCTCTCCGCTTATGCCCGGCAATTTTTACAACAACTTCAGAAACCAGATGTTGAAAAAATTGAAGGGCTTTCGCCAACTATTTCTATAGAACAGCGGACCGCGGGGGGCAATCCCCGCTCTACTGTTGCTACTCAGACAGAGATTTATGATTATTTGAGGCTTTTGTTTGCCAGGGTAGGTGAACCGCATTGTTATAAATGCGGGAAACTCATAAAGCAGCAGACATCTCAAGAGATAATTGAGAGGTTATTGCAGTTGAGGGAAGGAGGGAAGATATTTATCTTCGCTCCTGTAGTCAGAGGACGGAAGGGAGAATATCAGGAACTTTTTCAGAAATTGCGGAAAGAAGGTTTTATCCGGGTAAAAGTTGATGGGCAGATTCGAGAACTTGATGAAGAGATAAAACTTCACAAATACAAAAAACACGATATCTCGGTTCTGGTTGACAGATTCACCCTGAAATCAGATGCCAAAGATAGAATAACTGATTCTGTTGAGACAGCATTGCATTACGGGGGAGGGCTGTGTGAAATTGAATACCAGAATGGAGAAGACAGAATAAGAGAAGTGTACAGTCAACGGTTTGCCTGTCCTGATTGTGGAGTAAGTTATGAAGAGATTGAACCCAGGATGTTTTCGTTTAACAGTCCTTATGGAGCCTGTCCTGCTTGTTCCGGGTTGGGGACAAAACTTGAAGTTGATCCTGATCTTGTTATCCCTGACAAAGATAAGTCACTGGCTGAGGGAGCAATTGAACCCTGGAAGAAAGGAGGAAGGGGTTATATTCTGTATTACCGGAGTCTGCTGCGGGATCTGGCTGAGTATTATAACTTTGACCTCAATACCCCGTTTGGGAAACTTCCGCGTAAAATTCAGGAGATAATATTGTACGGTAGCGATGAAGATATCTGGGGAAGAAGGTTTGAGGGTGTGGTTCCCCATATTGAGAGGCTTTTCCGTGAGACCGAAAGCGATTATTTGAAAGAAGAATTGAACAAGTATATGAGTGACCTTCCCTGTCCCCAATGCGGAGGGAAAAGATTGAAGCCCGAGAGCCTGGCAGTGAAAATTAAAGGACTATCAATTGCAGATGTATGTAAGTTCAGTGTGAAAACAGCGCGGAATTTTTTTTCCAGTTTACAATTTGACCCCATGAGGACAAAAATCGCTGAGAATATTATTAAAGAAATTTTGCGCAGACTGGATTATCTGAAAGATGTAGGCCTGGAGTATCTAACGCTGGATAGACCCAGTAATACGCTTTCCGGGGGAGAATCACAGCGGATTCGTCTTGCTACCCAGATCGGATCCGGTCTTGTAGGGGTGACCTATATTTTAGATGAGCCCACAATAGGACTTCATCCCAGAGACACTCGCAGGCTTCTTAATATCCTTCTGAAGTTAAGGGACCTGGGTAACACAGTGATTGTAGTGGAACATGATGAACAGAGTATCAAAACTGCGGATTACATTATTGACCTTGGTCCGGGAGCAGGGAAGCGAGGAGGGTATCTGGTTTACCAGGGTAAAAAAGATGGTTTGCTGAAGTGCAGGAAGTCTATAACCGCCAAATATCTCAGGGGAGAACTTAAAATAAATATCCCCCAGAGAAGGAGAGATTATAGAAATCGTCCTTGCATTGAGATAATATCCGCACAGGAACACAATCTTAAAAAGATAAATGTGAGAATACCTCTGGGGGTATTCGTGTGTGTCACAGGAGTATCGGGGTCCGGTAAAAGTACACTGGTGGATGAAATACTTTATCGGGCGTTGAGTAGATATTTTTACAGAAGCAAATTAAAACCTGGCAAGTATAAAGAGATAAGGGGATTAAAATATATAGATAAAGTAGTAGTAGTTGACCAGTCTCCTATTGGCAGAACACCCCGTTCCAACCCTGCTACTTATACCGGCGTGTTTACCCCTATCAGGGAATTCTTCGCTTTACTTCCGGAATCCAGAATTAGAGGGTATAAACCGGGGAGATTCAGTTTCAATGTTAAAGGTGGAAGATGTGAGGCCTGTCAGGGAGACGGAGTTAAGAAGATTGAAATGCATTTTTTACCTGATGTATATGTGAATTGCGATGTATGCAAGGGTAAAAGGTATAACCAGCAAACTCTGGAGGTCAGATATAAGGGGAAGAATATTGCGGACATCTTGGAGATGACTGTGGATGAGGCCCACGATTTGTTTAAGGATATCCCCAGGATAAGGGAGAAACTCCAACTCCTCAGAGATGTGGGGTTAGGTTATATTCAGCTCGGTCAGCCTGCCCCTACACTTTCTGGAGGAGAGGCTCAGAGGATAAAATTGAGTGCTGAACTTTCTAAGAAAGCAACGGGTAAAACCTTATATATTTTAGATGAGCCCACTACAGGATTACATTTTGCAGATGTGGATAAATTGTTGGATGTCCTTCAGAGGTTAGTTGATGGAGGCAATACTGTTCTGGTCATTGAGCATAATCTGGAAGTAGTTAAGTGTGCGGACTATATAATTGATCTCGGACCAGAAGGTGGAGATGATGGAGGTTACATAGTCGCTCAGGGTTCTCCTGAAGAAATATCCCGAGTAAGGAGTTCCTATACCGGCAAGTTTTTAAAACAGTTATTGAGAAAAAAATAAAGCGGTGTTAATATAGAAAATCATGGTTAAACTCATCCTGATTTTTTCCTTTATTTGTGGGATAACATTCCAGTCATTGGCAGGGGAAAAAGAGGATTACTATGCGATTACCAAAACCTACCAGGACGGCTTCTATTCTCTTGCCATTAAGGGGATAGATGGTTTTTTGAAAAAATATCCCCGTTCACAATACCGTGACGACCTTTTGCTGCTTAAAGCGGTATCGCTGTACAACATTCACAAATATCCTCAGGCGACCGATATTTTCAACCTTCTCAAGGATTCACCGAATACCAGAATAAAGAATCAGGCTTATTTTTACTTAGGGAGGTTGTATCAGGATGCAAATGAGATCACCAAGGCAGAAGAGATGTTAAAATATGCCTGGAGCAACATTAAGGATAAGAAGCTAAAAGCAGTGTGTGGATATGAGCTGGGACTGGTTTATTTCCGCAATAAAGATTATAAATCCGCACTTAGATTCTGGGAGAAAGGGTTGAATTCTGAATTTCTATCGCCTTCAGAAATTCGGGCGATGATAAATAATCTCCTCTATATCTATATATTGAAAAAGGACTGGGGAAAAGCCGAAGAGTTGATCTCTAAATATTTTAAGCCTCAGGAGCCGGAGTACCTCTATTTCCAAGCCAGAGTGGAACTGTCCAGGAAGAATTTTGAAAAGGCCGAGGAGATGGCAAATGCTATTATTAAAAACAATTTTTCTGAATTCTGGAGTCAAAAAGCGAAGTTGATTCAAATATGGGTCAGGATAGAGAAAGAAGAACCTCTGGAATCAGGGGATATGTTCTCCGATATTTCTCAGAAACTTCTTCCGGAGATAGAGGATGAATATAGATATTTACAAGCCTACGCGCTTTACAAACAGAAACGGTTTGCTGCTGCTGTCAGATGGTATCAGAGATTCATCTCTCGGTATGAAACCTCCAGATTTTTAGACCGTGTCTATCTGGAACTGGTGGATTCCCTATATAATATAAATAAACTTAAAGAAGCAAAGAGATATGCCCGGGAGTTTCTAGATAAATTTCCCAATTCTCTATATCAGGCAGAGATTATTTATTCTCTGGGTTGGATTTCCTATAAAGAGGGGGACCTGCAGTTGGCCATTGAAGAGTTTAAAAAAGTGGCCGAGATTGCTGAGAATGAAGATCTGAAAATAAATGCCTTGTGCCGGGTGGGAGATTTGCTTTCAGAAACAGGAGAATTGGATGCCGCTATCAGACAGTATGATTATGTGTTGAAGAATTATCCTAATTCAATTTACGCCGAGTATGCGCAATATCAGCTTGCTTTGGACCTTTATCATAAAGAGGATTATGATTCAGCCATCCTATCTTTAAATAATCTGATTCAGAATTTTCCTCAGTCTACCATCTTGGATAAGGTTTATTACCAATTAGCACTTATTTATTTTAAAAAGAGAGAATACAAGTTGGCTCTGGAGGAGATAGACTATCTTCTAAAGAAATATCCTAACTCCTCTTATTTCAACAAGGCCCTTCTGTATAAGGCTGTTATATTGTTCAATCTCAGAGATTATGACGCTGCGTTTAAAGTCGTTGAAAACCTGAAAGATTTACCTTACGCTCATTTTTTGCTGGCTCAGATTTACATCCAGGAGAGAAAATATGACCTTGCCCACCAGGAATATAACTGGCTTAAGGAAAATTTAAGAGACCCGCAGCTTCTTCCTTATCTTTATCTCCAGATAGGGGAACTGGAATTTGACCGTGAGAATTGGGATAAAGCCTTGGCCAATTTTCAAAACGCGATTCAAGTTGCTAATACTTCTGATGTTAAAGAAGAAGCCATTTACTGGTTGGCTTGGTGTTATTATAAGAAGGGTGATGTCCGGAAAGCGCTAGTGGAATTTAAAAAGCTTGATGAGGTGTTGAATTTTTGGGAGCAGAGTAAGTTTTACTCCGCGAGTATCCTGAAGCAGGAAAAGGACTATCAGAAAGCCATTGAACTTCTCCAGGAAGTGATAAAAAATGGAAAAGAGTTTAAACGGTTAGCGATACTATCGCTGGGGGATATTTACTGGGAACTGAAAGAGATGAACAAAGCGATTGATATATACAGGAAATTAGAAAGAGCACCTTACGATGTTATATCTGCTGAGGCCAGTTTTAAGATAGGGGAGATCCTGGAATCTCAGGGAGAACATTCGCAGGCAATTCTGCAGTATTTGAAAATAGCATCCTTGTATTCATCTGAGATTCCATTTGTATCCAGGGCTAAAATCAGGTGTGCACGATTACTGGAGAAAGAAGGAAAGATTTCCGAAGCTTTAAAGATATATCATCAACTGGCTCAGGAAGAAGGAGAAGAGGCTATATACGCTCGAGAGAAAATCAGAGAATTAAAAACAGGGAGGAGGTAGAGATGTGGGTTATGATTCAAAAAGGTGGACCTTTAATGTATCTTTTAATATAGAATTATGGAAGCAATAGAACTATGTGAGCGCACAACAAGTCCGGTTGCAGAAGTAATTAAGGCAGGACTGTTAAAACATTCAGCGAGCAGACAGGAGATTAAAGAAGCAATGGAGGAAGCGGCTCTCAGTGAAGTCCCTAAATTGGAAAAAAATCTCAATCTACTGGCCACTCTGGCTCATGTCAGCCCTTTAATAGGTCTTTTAGGTACAGTTACGGGAATGGTCCAGGCATTTCAGGTGATTCAGGAGAAGGCAACAGCTTTAAATCCTGTAAGTCCAGGAGATTTAGCAGGCGGTATCTGGGAAGCGCTACTTACAACTGTAGGAGGGCTTTCAGTGGCAATCCCTGCCATAGTTGCTTATAACTTCCTGGTTACTAAAGTGGATAATATGATTATTAATATGGAAAGAGCCGCTACTGAACTTGTGCAGGTACTGAAAGGGGAGAAGTGAGATGAGAGGTAATGGGTTTAAAACGGGCGTTTTTAAAATTCCCAGAAAGACGAGATTGTTAAAAGGAGATCTGGACATCGCCCCTTTGATTGACTGTGTGTTCCTGCTGTTGATATTCTTCATGCTTACTTCCACATTTGTGAAACCCGCAGGGATAAGGGTTAATCTTCCCAGGACAGTGACTGCTGATTTGCTCACGGAGGGGAAATTTGTAATTGTCATTACCGGAGAGGATATTGTCTATTACAGAGATAAGGCGGTAAGTATTGAGAAGTTGAAGCAATTACTTCAGAAGGAGAAGGAAAGGACTAAAGGGGTATTGATAAAGGCGGATAAGAGAGCATCTCTGGGTAGGATAATTCAGGTCTGGGATATGTGCCGCGAGCTGGGTATTCAGAAATTGAATATAGCTACCCTGCAGGTCAGAAGATGAAACCGATTATTTTGGCATTACTATGTTCTATTCTCTGGCATGTAATATTTTTTTTCTGGCTACCCGTAGGGTTAGTTTCTCTACCTGGGTTAAACACCAAGTCACCACAAATGACATTTGTGGGGAAAGTGGTGGAAAGTAGGAGAAGTCCCTTGGGGTTTCCCAGGTCCAGGGTTAATCTCAGTGTATGGGAGAAGATATTCCAGCCACTTGAACCACCTTTGGGATTTTTAAAAAACGAAAGACCTCCTCTATGCTTAATTCCTCTCTGGCAGCATGTCCTTCCCGGTGTCAAAAAGGTAAATGTGGAAGTGAATAGCACCCCTGGTTTTGTCTTGTTCTCCCAGCATCCCCGTGACTTGTCTTCCTGGAAAATTTCTGTAAGTCCATTGTATGTTCATCCCCTTAAGGTAGAGAGGAAAGAATTGGCAGCAGATTTAGACGCCGATTTTAAAAACTGGTTGAGGATAAAGAAAGTCAAGATATATGCCCCTGAAGAGACAACAGCCGAATTTTGAGACTTATGCCTGTGAGATTTGACTTGACGCTTACGTTATTTTTAGGTATACCAATTACAGCGATAATTGTGCTCTGGCTTCTCAGAAAAGAATCTGTTCTGTCATTACCGGGAGAAGAGATTTGGGAATGTGAAATCTGTTTAGGTGTGTATATTGCTCCTGAAGGCGAAAAAGTTACCAGATGTCCGTTTTGTGGGAGTTATAATAAAAAACAGGAGGCCAGAATATGATAACTGAAATCGGGATCGTCGCAGGCGAAATCTGGCATTATCTCGATCAACATGGCAAAGTTTCTTTTTCAGAATTGGTCTCCAGTATAGATAAGCCTCGCGATTTAATTTTGATGAGTCTGGGATGGTTGGCCAGGGAAGGGCATGTGATTCTGGAAGGGAATGAGGACTATTTGGTCAGCCTTAGGAAGTAAAACCGGAATAAATGCCTGAGTTTGGCCTCTGTGTCACCACAACTAACAGGAAGAGCATTGCAGATAAATTAGCCCGCATCTTAGTTCATTCTAAACTTTCTGCCTGTGTTAATATAGTTGAGAATATAAAATCTGTATATTCCTGGCGGGAAAAGGTGGTCAGGGACAGAGAATATCTTGTAATTATTAAAACCAGAAAAAACAGGATTAGGAAAGTTCAGGGAGTAATTCTTGAAAACCATAATTATCGACTTCCGGAATTTATATGGTTTAAAATCGGAGGGGCAAGCACTGAATTTCTTAAATGGCTGGGAGAAAATACCCGTTAGAAATTCTCTCTCAAAAAATAAAACTTGCCTATGCTCGGTTATCTAAATGCGACCTCTGCCCTCGAGAGTGCAGGGTAAACAGATTAAAAGGAGAGAGGGGGTATTGCGGGATGGATGCCGGGCTTTATATTTCTTCATTCGGTCCCCATTTTGGCGAGGAGCCTGAACTGGTGGGCAAAGGTGGTTCGGGCACCATTTTTCTAACTGGATGTAATTTAAAGTGCATATTCTGCCAGAATTACGAAATCAGCCATTTTATGATAGGCAAGAGATATTCAGTTGAAGAGCTGGTGGATATTATGCTTTATCTTCAGGATAGAGGGTGTGTTAATATAAATTTTGTCACTCCCACCCATTACACTCCCCATATAATGAAGGCGATATTTTTGGCTCGTGAAAGAGGGTTAGAAATACCTGTGGTTTACAACTGTGGTGGATACGAAAAAGTCGAAACTTTGAAATTACTGGATGGATTTATAGATATTTATATGCCAGATGCTAAATTTATGGAGCCGGATTTAAGTGGTAGGTACCTTGATGCTTGTGATTATCCTCAGGTTATGCGGGAAGCAATTAAGGAGATGTATATACAGGTGAGAGACATGGTGATTGAAAATGGCATCGCCCGTAAAGGGCTGCTTATTCGTCATCTAATTATGCCCGAGGGGATAGAGAATGCCCGGAAGATTCTGGAATTCATTGCTCGAGAAATTTCAATTCACACTTATGTTAACATAATGGACCAGTATCATCCTTGTTATCGCGCTGCTGATTTCCCAGAAATCAATCGCAGGGTAAGTTCCCAAGAATACCGTCAGGTAATAAAAATTGCTCATGCTTTAGGGTTTTTAATTAGATAATAATAAAAGTAAACAAAATTTACAAAATTTAAAAAAATACTTGACAAGATAAATAAAACAATATTAAAGTAAATTTAATTAAATAGAGATAAGAAAAATGGGAAAATTAATGGATGTAAATGAATTGGCAGCTTATTTAAAGCTGGATAAGCAGACAATTTACAACTGGCTCCATAAGAAAAAAATCTCTGGAATTAAGGTGGGCAGAGTGTGGAGATTCGATAAGGATGAAATTGATGCCTGGTTGAAAACCCGGATGGTTCTTGCTGAACAGGAATTTAATTCCCATCCGGATAAGGGCAGGAAATAAATGGCTGAGACCTCCACGGCAATTGAGATTAAAAGAGATATTTTAAGAGTCATTCAGTTAAAACGAAAATTCAAGAGTATTGTCGTCACAGGATATGAAGAAGATCGCCTTCCTTTTATCCCTTCGTTGGAGCTGGAAGAAAATCTGGAGGTGGTGGCTAATAAACTGGCAGGTTTGCTTCCGAAGATGCCCGAGGTTTCTAAAAGACCTGTATTTATAATTCCCACCTCGGAAATAATGGTCAGATTTTTTGACCTCCCTTATCTGGGGAAGAAAGAAAGAGCAGAAGCAGTGCGGTACGAGGCTCAGAAGTATATCCCATTTCCTATAGATGATGTTGTGGGGGACTATTATATTCCCTATGAGATAAAGGGAAGAGAAATGAGGATAGTATATATGGCTGTGAAAAAAGAAGTCCTTACCTCCTACATAAAGATAGCAGGAAGTTTGGGAGTAAATCCTCTGGCCATAGAGCCCTATCCTTTCAGCCTTCTGAGAGCATTATTTACCTCCGGGCATTTACATCACAGGGATTTCGTTCTAATACTTGACCTCGATTATTCCGGTTCTACAATCCTGGTTACTCAGGGACTTAATCTTTACATAGCAAGAGATTTTACGTTTCCTCTTCCCAGTGAGGCTATATCCGAGGATGATATTTTAGATAAAGTTTCCTTTGAGATTAACCGCACCATCGATTACATGATAAAAGAGTTCCCTCATCAGGAATTGAAAGAACTTATACTGGTGGGACCTATGAGCAGTTCTTCCGTTAAAGAGAAGTTAAGTTCCAGATTTAACCTTGAATTTAAGGAAGTCTTTCTGGAAGGGAGAATTAGTGCTGAGGATCCTGACGTTTTGAAGCATTTAGGATTGGTGGGGGCAGGTCTTAGAAATTTGATGCGGTATAATGTTGACCTTGATTTTTTTGTCGACTATAAGGAAAAGATAAAGCCTGAGGCTGGGCTGAGACTCAGGGATTTAATTCCTGTAGAGTTTGTAAAGGACTTGATTTTAATTGCTGCAGGAGTGGTGGGGCTTAACTCTTACCTCAACTTTCAATTCCATAAATTATCTAATATAAAAAGCGAATTTCCTCCGGGACTGATAAAAGATAAAAAAGTGATAAATACTCAAATCCAGGGCATCAAAGAAAAAATCTCTTTTTATAACAATTTTTTTACGCACAGGAGGTATCTTACAAATGTATTGAGCTTTATCCCTGAAAATCTCCCTCCAGGAATATGGTTAAGCAATTTGAATATTGAGGCTACCAAGGATGGAAAATACAGGATTTTGCTTTCAGGATATGGTTATGACCGTGAAGCCAGAGGGTTAAGTATGATTTACGATTTTCTGGAGAAGTTAAATACAGCTCCATCTAGTAAGGATACTTTTTCTGAAATTAAATTGATAAATGTGGCTAAAGGGAAACTGGAAGAATTTAATGTTTTGAAATTTTCTTTAAGGATGGATGCCAAATGAAAATAAAGGGTTTTTATCTTAAATATCACTACATTATATTTCCATTACTTTTACCTATTGTATTTTACATTTATTACAATGTGTGTTTTAAAGATAAAATCAAAATTGTAGATAAAAAACTTGCTGAAGCCAAAAAACAACAGGAGTTGATTAATCTCTGGGGTGAGAAACTTAAACTGGAAGGAGAGCTCAGTGCTTTGACTGTAAAATTTGGAGGCAGGATCGATTACAAATGGTTGATGACAATTATATCTGAGATTGCTGGCAGAGAAGGGATAGAACTTACCACAGTTAAACCGTTACCTGTTAAAGAAATGAAATTTTATAAATCATTAAGTGTGGCATTAAGTCTGGAAGGTTCCTATCACCAGATCGGGAAGATGGTCGCTGATATGGAGAACGCTCAGTATTATTTAAAAGTAGATAAATTGACTCTCTCTCCCGAGATAAAAGAAAAAGATGGGAAGAGATTTCGGGCAATGGCAAAGGATGGGAATACGCTTTTAAAGTGTGAGATGATAGTTTCGACTTTGATACCTTCGATATGAAAAAAATAGTCATTTTATCTGTGGCTGTTATCCTGTTGTCTATTTATATGGCAAAGGCCAGTGTTGAATATAAGGGAGAACAGTATCGTGATCCCTTCCGGGATTATCTTCCCAAGGCTGATTTGGAAAGGGGGAAATTTCAGAAGCAGTTGGGTAATATAAAAGTTACAGGACTGATATGGAATACTGATCTTCCCTTGGCAATCATAAATGGTAAGGTATGTAAAATAGGGGATTCTGTAGGAGGAGCAAAAGTTATTGATATAAATAAGAAAGGCGTATTTCTCGATTTCCATGGGGAGATTTATATGTTGAGGCCAAAATAGGAGGTGAGGATTATGGAGAGAAAAATTAAGATACTGATTTTGATTTTCTTCTGTTTGGGAGTATTTAATAACATTACCTCTGGTAAGGAAAATTCTCCTCCCCAACCTCAAACTGTCTCCTCGCAGAATGAATCACCACCAGGGGAGAAAAGAATTTCTCTGGATTTCAAGGATGCCAGTTTAAAAGATGTCTTAAAAGCTTTTTCCATGCAGTCGGGCTTAAACTTTGTTGCCAGTGAGGAAATAGAGGATAGAACGGTTACTCTTTATATGGATAATGTGCCGGTGGGAGATGCTTTGAATACAATTCTAAAAGCCAATCATCTCACCTATGAACAGGAACCAGGTACAAATATATTCTTTGTGAAAGAAGTAAAAACTCCTGAGGTGGAGACCATCACCAGGGTTTATCAACTTAATTATGCTGATGCTGAAGATGTGAAAGAATTGATAGAAAAAATGGGAGAGGAAAAAGCAGTGGAAGAGGAAACGCCTGAGGGCACCAAAACCACCAAAACTTACAGGCACGGCATTTTATCAGAATATGGGAAAGTGTCGGCGGATAAGAGGACGAATAGTTTAATAATTACTGATATACCTTCTCAGTTTCCCACGATAGAAGAGACCATTGCCAAACTGGATGCCCCCACACCCCAGGTGATGATTGAGGCTGAGGTGTTAGAGGTGGCTACAGATTTACTGGATAAACTGGGCATAGATTTCAGTGGCACATTTGCCAAGTTTACTGGAGCAGTGCAAACCACTGCTTTTCCATTTGGACATCTACCTGAAGGAACTGATAGAGCAGAATCAGCTTCTTATGGCACAATTTCCACTCAGGAGTTGATAGCCACTCTTCAGATGCTGAGGACAGATACCAGGACCAAATTATTAGCAAGACCAAGGATATTGACTTTAAATAATCAGACAGCAGAGATAAAAATCACTGCTCAAACTGCTGTTGCTGAGACACTTACCACCACCACTGTGGGCACAGTTGGAGAGACGATTCGTGCTCCTGAAAGAATAGAAACCGGGGTCTCACTTGCAGTTACTCCCGTTATAAATAAAGACGGATATGTCACCATTACAGTGGAACCCAAAGTAACAGAACCGCGCCCTTCCAGGTATTTTGCAGGAGAAACATTATATGTAGACCCTCATACTCGCTCCGCCAAAACTACTATCAGAGTAAAAGATGGAGATACATTAGTAATTGGAGGGCTTATAAGTAGTAATGATTCCGAAGCCGTAAAGAAAGTCCCCTTGCTGGGGGATATTCCTTTAGTGGGAAATGCATTCAAACATACTCAGAAAGAATCAGAGAATAAGGAGCTGATTATATTTATAACCCCTCATATAGTGAAAGATTATACTTATAACTTAGCAAGTTCGACTTTAGTAGTGGAGAGAGAGCACTCGAAAGAAACTGTAAATAAAGAAAGCGCAATTGATAAGGCATTGCAGGAGGCAGAGTAGATGGCTGTGAGGGAGAAGGTAGGTGAGATCTTAATTAAGGAAGGTTTGATAACCGAGGAAGATCTGGAAAGGGCGATGGAGTATCAGCAGAAGAACGGGGGCAAACTCGGTGATGTTTTAATTGCCATGGGTCTGGTTACTGAGAAAGAGATTGCCGCTGCTTTAGGGAAACAGCTGGGTATTCCCTATGTAAGTATCTCCAGTGGAGGATTGAAGCCAGCCGAGGATCAGAATTTAGAACAGTTAATCCCGGAAGAAATTGCCCGAAAGTATCTTGTGTTACCAATCTCCAGAACATTCAATTCTCTTACAATTGCAGTGGTTGACCCCTTGGATTTTGTCACCATAGATAATATCAGGAAGATAGCGGGATGTGAAGTCAATCCAGTTATCACCACCAAAGGAGAACTTTTACAGGCAATAGATGAATTTTATGGACCACGGGATGTATTTCGGGAGGCGATTCAGAAATCATATGAGGTAAAAGATATTGTAACTTCCACTGCAGGGATAGAGGAGATAGAAGAGGAAGTTGTGAGTCTGGATAGATTAATTGCTCAGGCAGAAGAGGCGCCAGTTGTAAAACTTGTGGATTTGATAATCAGGCAGGCAATAGAAGAAGGAGCAAGTGATATCCATATTGAACCTATGGAGAACAGATTGCGATTGAGATATAGAATAGATGGGGTGCTTCATGAAAAACCACCTCCAGCTCCTCACCTTAAGTTAGCAATTGTCTCCAGAATAAAGATACTGTCCAAACTGGACATAGCAGAAAAGAGACTTCCCCAGGATGGTAGTTTTATAATGAAATTCGAAAACAGGATGATTGATTTTAGGGTTTCTACCATACCTACCATATATGGAGAGAAGGTGGTTATAAGAATTTTGGACCGCTCTCGGCTTCCGTTAGATTTAACCCAGCTGGGATTTGAACCCGCTCAACTGGATCTTTTTCGGGAGGCGATAAGAAAGCCTTATGGGTTAATTTTTCTTACCGGACCTACTGGAAGTGGAAAAACCACCACTTTGTATGCTGCGTTAGAGGAGATAAATAGCCCTGAGAAGAATATCATTACCATTGAGGATCCCGTGGAGTATCGCCTTGAGGGTGTAAATCAGGTACAGGTAAAGCCTCAGATTGGTCTCACATTTGCCAACGCTTTGAGATCGTTTTTAAGGCAGGATCCTGATATTATTCTCGTCGGTGAAGTAAGAGACCTGGAGACCGCTGAAATTTGTGTGCGGGCAGCACTTACAGGGCATCTGGTTTTGTCCACCTTACATACCAATGATTCGGCATCAGCGATAACCAGATTGATAGATGTGGGGATTGAGCCTTATCTTTTAAATCCTTCGTTACTCATGGTGGCTGCTCAAAGGCTGGTGAGAATCTTATGTCCCAATTGTAAGGAGGCTTATGAACCCACAGAGGATGTGGTTAAATACCTTAAGGTAAAGAAGGATTTGATTTTCAGAGCCAAGGGTTGTGAACAATGCCGTTATACAGGATATAAAGGAAGGACTGCAATCTACGAATTGATACCAGTAGATGACGATGTTAGAACTTTAATCACCAGTCGAGCATCTGCTCAGGAAATTAAAGATTTAGCAGAAAAGAAGGGCTATTTGAGTTTATGGGATAGTGGAATCAGGAAGGTAGAGGAAGGTATTACGAGCATAGAAGAGGTGTTAAGAGTTACTCTGATTAAAGAAGAATAATGCCCACCTTTATTTACAAAGCCAAGGATAAGAGAGGAACCATAGAGAAAGGAAGTCTGGACGCTCCTGATAAGTATAAGGCTTTAGAGGCGTTACAATCCCGGGGGCTAATTGTTACCTCTATAAAGGAAACAGGAGAATTGATAAAGGAGCGGCAGAAGAAAAAGAGATTGAGGTGGTGGTTGAGATTAGATGATCTGGCTTCCATGGCTAGGCAGCTGGCCACTCTTCTGGATGCTGGTGTTCCTCTTTTAAGAAGTCTTGATATTGTGAAACAACAGGCAGAGGTTAAATCTCTGGCTCTGGCACTGGAGGAGGTCCAGAGGGATGTGGAGTCTGGAGAATCTTTGTCCCGGGCACTCGCCAGACATCCCAAAATATTTTCAGAATTCTGGATTAATCTTGTAGCAACCGGGGAAGCCAGTGGCCAGCTCCCGTATGCTCTTATCCAGCTTACCCAGTATATGGAATCAGCAGCATCTCTTCAGAGGAAGATATTTTCAGCCCTTATTTATCCTATATTGCTTACCATAGCAGCCACAGCAGCCCTTATTGTATTCATTACTATTGTAGTTCCCATGTTTGCTCAATTGTACAGTTATTTTGGAGCACAACTGCCATTTTTAACCACGATAGTGATAAATATAAGTATGGCAATCAAAAAATATATACTTTTGTTAATATTTGGTTTTATCCTCATTGTAGTAGGTATTTTGAGATTTAGACACACAGAAAGAGGGAAAACGACATTTGATACTCTTAAGATCAGAGTTCCATTATTTAAACTTTTATTTTCCAATGTAACCCTCTACCGGTTCAGCAGTGGCCTGGCCATGCTTCTTAAAAGTGGAGTGCCGATTCTTTATTCCTTAGAGGTGGTTTCCAAGGCAGTGGCTAACAGGATTTATGAAAATATAATTCTTCAGGCCAAGGAAAAGGTAAAAGTAGGAGAATCTTTGGGAGCTACTCTGGAAGGTTTTTCCACTGAATTTCCGCCCTTTGTCACCAATATGATAAAAGTGGGTGAGGAAAGTGGAAATATGCCCGGGATGCTGGAGCATGTTGCAGGCTATTATCAGGAGAAAGTGGAGACCATAGTTGCTCGCCTTCCCTATATAATTGAACCCATAATTTTGTTGACAATTGGTGGAGTGATAGCCATAATTGTTATTGGAATGTTTTTACCGATCTTTGGAATTGCCACTGCGGTTCAAATGTAAGGAGGTGAGAAGATGAAAAAAGGTTT
>NATI01000058.1 GCA_002085265.1 Candidatus Omnitrophica bacterium 4484_49
CCCTAATTATGATGGATATGTAAATTATATTATGAAATTTTTAGGCGATCCCTGGGAGCAAGATTTTATTAAACAAGTTGTAAGAGCAATGCATCCTTATATGCCATGGGAGCTAGATAATATTGAGGCAACGTATAAGGTTGGAGATGTCTTTGTCACTGAAGGTCTCTTAGAAAGTTATACTCGGAGATACAGGGCTTTGTATGAGGCTTATAAATCAGGATTGCCTTATTATTTGGGTAGAGAAGGGGGAATGGACCTTCCTTCTCAAATTTTCCCATGGATACAGGGACCTGTGATTTTTTAACGGAGATAGAGGGGACCTTTATTTTTGTAAGTAGTAATCTTGACAACGAAGATTGCCCAAAATTCTTTAAAAATCCTGTCTTAAATTTTTATATAGATTTTTTATGGAGAGAGGGTTAAAATTATTTCACAAATTGAAATTTTGACAAAGTACCTTTATTTTGTAAAATAATTGCTCTGGAGAAAAAAATGAAATTAAAACTTGGAATTCCTAAAGGAAGTCTGCAGGAGAAGACGCTTTCTCTGTTTAAAAAAGCGGGTTTTAATATCAGTGTAAGAGAGCGTTCTTGTAAGAGTGGCAGAGCTGGTATACGCTAAGCAGCAGATGGTTCCTGTAAGATGGGTGCTTGCAGTCAGGGAGGATTCGGAGATTAAAGATGTAAAAGATTTGGAAGGGAAAAGGGTCGCCACTGAACTGGTAAATGTGACCAAAAAATATCTTGCTGAAAATAAGGTAAATGCTGAAGTGGAATTCAGCTGGGGGGCGACGGAAGTCAAGGTTGCTTCCGGAATGGTTGATGCTATTGTAGAATTGACTGAAACCGGGCAGAGCCTGCGCAGGCACAATCTCAGAATAGTGGATACGATATGTGAATCGACCACAAAATTCATTGCCAACAAAAAAGCATGGGAAAAAGAATGGAAGAGGAATAAGATCGAAAGTATTGTGGTTTTACTTCAAGGTGCGTTGTCTGCCGAGTTTAAAGTAGGATTGAAGATGAATGTTAACCAGTCTATACTGGAAGAGGTGCTCAGCGTTTTACCCGCTATTAGAAGGCCTACCATATCCCCGCTTTCGGAACAGGGCTGGTATGCGGTGGAGTCGATTATAGAGGAAAAAGTGGTGCGAGAATTAATTCCCAAATTGAAACAGATGGGGGCGGAGGGAATAGTGGAGTATCCCCTGAATAAAGTTATACCCTGACGAGGAGGTTATTTATATGCCCTGCGGAAGGAAAAGGAAACGCAGAAAAATTAAAACTCACAAGAGGAAGAAGCGATTAAAGAGGGACAGACACAAGAAGAAAAAGAGATAAGTTTTAAGATAAACAGATGAAAACTTATTTTCTCAAATTTCATGTATTAATTGTTTTTTGGCTTCTCCTTATTCCACATTTATCCCGGGGTGAAAGAATACCGCCTTGCGGTTACGCTCACTTTATGATGGGTGTAATTTACGATCGTCGGGGAGATTTGGATAATGCGTTTAAAGAATACACCAAAGCCCTGGAATATGATTTTCAAAATCCCAACCTCCATATAAAACTTGCTCTGGTATATATGAAGAAGAATCAACTTCAGGAAGCAGTTGAGGAGTTGAAAAAGGCAAGTCAATATGCCCCTGACGATGTGCGAATACATTTTGTCCTGGCTCTTATCTACAGTTCGATGAAGAAATACGACCTTGCTTCTCAGGAGTACGAAAAGATTGTGGAAGTTGACCCTCATGACATAATGGCACTTGCTTCTCTGGCAGATATCTATGTGCTTCAGGAAAAGACCAAAGAGGCGATTACTGCCTATGAGAAGTTAATAAAGGAAAATGTGAAGCTTCCTTTGATTTACTTTAACCTCGCTATTCTTTACAGCAAAGAGAACGAGATTGAGAAGGCAATAGAAACTATGTCTAAAGTCATAGAACTTAACCCCCGGTTTGTCCAGGCTTATATAAGTCTGGGCATATTTTATGAGATGGAAAAGAATTTTCAAAAAGCAGTGGATAGTTTTCAAAAAGGGCTGGAGGTAAAACCTGAAAATGTAAAGTTGAGAAAACTTCTGGCGGAGGCTTATTATAAGTGGGGTAAGGTGGATAAGGCTGAAGAAGTTTACAGAAAGTTACTGGAGGAATTCCCTGACCAGAAGGGACTTTATTTAGACCTCGCTTATTTTTATCTCAGGAATAAGCAGATTAAAAAAACCCTGGAGGTTCTGTCTAAAGCAGAAAAAGAAGGATATAATTTATCCGAAGTTTATTTCCTTCTGGGCTATGCTCACTATAAAAATAAAGATAACAGACAGGCGCTTAAGTATTTCCAGAAAGCAAAGGAATTAAAACCCGATGATTCCGAGGTGTATTTTTTTCTGGGAGCGCTGTATGAGGATGAGGAGAAATGGGACCTCGCTGAGGAAAATTTAAAAAAAGCCATACAGCTTAACCCCGATCATGCTGATGCTCTTAACTATCTGGGGTATATGTATGCAGTGAAAGGGATTAAACTTGGTGAAGCAGAGAAAATGATTAAAAAAGCATTGGAAGTTGACCCTGAGAATGGAGCTTACTGGGATTCTCTGGGATGGGTACATTATAAACAGGGCCTGTTTATCAAAGCCCTGGAAGAGGTGAAGAAAGCTTTAGAGTATGAAAAGGATGACCCGGTTATAAAAGAACATTTGGGAGAGATTTATTATAAACTGGGGAATAAATCTCAGGCTTTAAAGCTCTGGATGAACTTACTCCATGAGGGTTTTGAGGGGGAGAACAAAGACCTCAAACAGAAGATCAAAAAACTGAAAGAGGAAATTGGCAACTAAGAGACCGGATATAGAATTTCTGACTTCAAAGGCCAGACAGATAAGGAAAGACATCCTGAACATGCTCGCCTCTGCTGGTTCTGGTCATACCGGAGGTTCTTTATCCATTGTAGAGATACTGGTATGCCTGTATCACTATAAACTCCGCCATGATCCCAATGATGCTCAATGGACAGACAGGGATCGGTTGATATTATCCAAAGGGCATGGGTGTCCGGCGTTGTATGCAGTGCTTGCCGATTGTGGATATTTTCCCCGTGAGGAGTTATGGACGCTTAGAAAATTTGGTTCCCGCCTGCAGGGACATCCTGAAAAAGGTCTTCCGGGAATTGAGGCATCCACCGGGTCTTTAGGACAGGGTATTTCCATAGCAGTGGGTATGGCACTTTCTGCCAAACTTGATGGCAGGGATAACAAGGTTTACTGTATTCTGGGAGACGGTGAGACCAACGAGGGTCAGGTCTGGGAAGCAGCAATGACTGCTGCTCATTATAAACTTGATAACCTGATTGCGATTGTGGACCACAATAAGTTTCAGATAGACGGGCCAGTCCATGAAGTGAAAAACCTTGAGCCCTACAGGAGAAAATGGATGGCATTTGGGTGGAAGGTTAAAGAGTGTGATGGTCATGACTTCGACTCCCTTATGGATGCCTTGGATTGGGCTGAGAAGGTTAAAAATCATCCTGCGGCGGTCATTGCTCATACCATAAAAGGTAAAGGCGTCTCTTTTATGGAGAATGATAATCGCTGGCATGGAGTGGCTCCTGTAAGGGAAGATTTAGAAAAGGCGCTCAAGGAACTGGAGGAGGAATGAAGCCCACCAGAAATGGATTTGGAGATGCTATAGTTGAGCTTGGTAAAAAGGATGAACGTATTGTGGTTTTATCTGCAGACCTTACAGAGTCGGTGCGGGCAGCAGGATTTCGGGCACGGTTCCCGGAAAGGTTTTTTTCATTCGGTGTGTCTGAACAGGATATGATGTCAGCGGCTGCAGGATTTGCTCTCGAGGGAAAGATAGCATTTGCCTGTACGTTTGGGGTATTTGCTACTGGACGAGCCTGGGAACAGATTCGTACCTCTGTTGCTTATATGAACTTAGATGTAAAGATAATTGGCAGTCACGGTGGAATTACAGTGGGAGCAGACGGTGCTACCCATCAGGTTCTGGAAGATATAGCATTGATGCGTATCCTCCCAAATATGACAGTGGTCGTGCCCTGTGATTACTATGAAGCCCGGCAGGCGACGGTTGCTGCTGCATATTATCCCGGCCCTGTATATTTGCGGTTTACCCGCAACAGTGTGCCGTTTCTGACTTCAGAAGAAGATGAATTTGAGATTGGTAAAGCCAAGGTTATGCGAGAGGGGAAAGATTTGACAATAATAGCTTGTGGCCAGATGGTCCATCATAGTTTAAAAGCCAGTGATATTCTCTCTCAGGATGGAATATCAGCTGAGGTTATAAACCTACATACCATCAAGCCCCTGGATAGAAATACAATTCTGGAATCGGCAGAGAAAACAGGGGCAATTCTCACTGTTGAGGAACATCAGATATTTGGAGGAATGGGGTCTGCAGTGGCGGAATTTATCGTGGAGAATAATCCTCTGCCGATGAAATTGATGGGGGTAAGGGACCGGTTTGGAAGGAGTGGAGAGCCAGAAGTTTTACTGGAGGCGTTTGGTCTTACTGCGGAATACATCGTGAGGGAAGCACAACTTCTTATAGAGAAAAAGGCACGCTGAGATTAAATGCTGGAATATCACCCACCTGCCAAAATTAATCTCTTTTTAGATATAATTTCCAATCGTGATGATGGTTATCATGATATTTTATCTTTGATGGTCAAAGTAAGTTTGTACGACAGGTTGATTATGGAAAGGATCCCTGAGAGAGATGTGATTCTGGAAGTGGAAGGTGATGCTCCTTCTGGTAGTGATAATATCTGTTATAAGATGGCAGAGCTCATGCGTGAGAGATTCAGTGTAAAAGAGGGTGTAAAAATTAAGTTGGTCAAGACTATTCCCTCTCGTTCAGGTCTGGGAGGTGCCAGTTCAGATTGTGCGGGGGTTATAAAACTGATGAATACTCTTTTCTCCTTGAACTTGTCGGAAGAGGATGAGATGAAACTCGGTATACAATTGGGTTCGGATGTTCCGTTTTTTGTTCAGTCCGCTTCCTGGGCAATTGTAGAAGGCAGGGGAGAAAAACTCACAAAACTTTATCCTCCCTTCTCATTTTACGCACTGGTAATAGTCCCGGAATCTGGTGTAAGCACTACCCAGGCGTATTCTCTATGGCGGCCTTCCTTGACAGGTAGTTTGTGGAGAGATAGAATTAAATCCTGTAAGTCCGAGGAAATTGATTTGGATTTTCTTAAGGACATCTCCTATAATATTTTTGAATATATGATTGAAGATTCTATTTTTAAAAAATATCAGGATATCCTGAATGAAGCCGGGGCTGAAGTCGTAAGGATGACCGGCAGTGGTTCCGGAGTATATGGGATATTTTCAGACAGGGAAAAGGCAGAGAAGGCAGGAGAAAAGTTGATTTCTGAGGGTTACAGGGTATTTTTGGTGGAATCAGTTTAAAACAAGGAGGTGCAGCTTTGGAGATCACAGAGGTAAAAGTCTACCCCAAGTCGAGAGGTAACAGAAAACTCAAAGCGTATGCAACTGTGACTTTTGACAACGCATTTGTGGTTCGCAATGTTAAAGTCATTGAAGGAGGGAAGGGACTGTTTGTGGCTATGCCTTCCAGGAAAGTTCAGAGGCCCTGTCCCCGGTGCAGAAAGAGTAACTCCATAGCCAGCAGATTCTGCAACTTCTGTGGAATACCTCTGGAACTTCCCAGAAACTTTAACCCTCAGCAGGAAACCAGAGACATCGCTCATCCCATCACACAGGAATTTCGCAGCTATCTGGAACAGAAGGTCCTGGAAGCCTACGAACAGGAAGTGAAAAAGAGAGCCCAGACAGATTCTCAGACAGTTTAAGCCCCTGGTTCTTATAATAGTGGGGAATGGTGTAACGGTAGCACAGCGGCCTTTGGAGCCGTTAGTGGAGGTTCGAGTCCTCCTTCCCCAGCAATAGAAATTTTTTATTTATGAAGATAACTGGCGTGGTACTATCAGCGGGTGAAGGCACAAGATTGAAATCCTGCCTTCCAAAATTTTTACATAAAGTTGGAGGGCTGGAATTGATTTCCAATAGCATAAGATTATTAAAAATCTCAGGGATAGATAGCATCTGTTTCGTACTCGGTCATTACGCCCATGTGGCTAAAGAATATATAGGAAACCATCCATATGTGATACAGAAGAAGAGAAAAGGCACAGCGGATGCCCTTCTGCAGGCGTTATCCTGGGTGAAGTTCAGGTATACTGATATCCTGGTCATTTATGTTGATATTCCTCTTCTTCATCCCCAGACATTAAAAACACTTATCTCCACACATAATAAGGAAAAGGCGGATGTAACAATTTTGACTGCTA
>NATI01000059.1 GCA_002085265.1 Candidatus Omnitrophica bacterium 4484_49
AAAGATGGTCTACCCATCGGGCTTCAGATAATGTGTAATTATTTTCAAGAACAGAAGATGTTAAACATCGCTTATGGAATTGAGGAGCTTTTGAAATGAATAAATATGTTCCAGTTATTGGACTGGAGATACATGTGCAGTTGAAGACCAGGAGTAAGGTATTCTGCACCTGTAGTACTAAATTTGGTGCTCCTCCCAATACTCAAACCTGTCCGGTGTGTCTGGGGTTACCAGGGGTTCTTCCAGTTTTAAACCGGAAAGCATTTCGGTATGCGATAAAAACTGCCTTAGCTTTAAACTGTCAGATAACAAATAGTGTGAGATTTGATAGAAAAAATTACTACTATCCTGACCTTCCCAAAAATTATCAGATTTCTCAATATGCTCTTCCTGTGGGAATCAGAGGTTATCTGGAAATAGAAAATGAAGGAGAGATAAAAAGGGTAAGGATAAGAAGGGTACATCTGGAAGAAGATGCGGGAAAACTCATTCACAGTGAAGACGGCAGGTTCAGTTTTGTAGATTATAATCGTGCCGGCACACCTCTCTTGGAAATTGTTACTGAACCTGATATAAATTCTCCTCAGGAGGCCTATGTTTTTTTGCAGGAGTTGAGGACCACACTCCTTTATCTGGAAGTATCGGATTGCAATATGGAAGAAGGAAGTTTGAGGTGTGATGCCAACATCTCGTTAAAAAGGAAAGGGGAGGAACAGCTGGGAACCAAGACAGAACTCAAGAATATGAATACATTTAAAGGTGTCCGGCAAGCCCTGGAATACGAGGCTCACAGACAGTTAATGCTTCTGGAAGATGGTAAAGCTGTGCTTCCAGAAACACGTCTCTGGGACCCTGGTAAGCAGGCCACATATTCCATGAGGGGGAAAGAAGAGGTTGAAGACTACCGTTATTTCCCTGATCCTGACCTTGTGGATTATGAAATCTCTGAGGAGTTGATTCAGGAGTTAAGAAGAGAGATACCGGAGTTACCTTTATATAGAAAGAGAAGAATCAAGGAGCAGTATGAACTTCCAGATAGAGATGTGGAAGTTTTGATAAGGGATAAGCACTTAGCAGATTATTTTGAGCAGGCAATGAAATATTATGACCGTCCCAAGTTTTTATGCAATTTTTTAATTACAGATATTCTGGGAGCAGTAAATGAATTGAAATCAAACATTCAGGATGTAAAGTTACATCCTAATAATTGTGCTAAGTTATTGACTATGATAGATAAAGGTTTGATATCCATTAAGATAGCAAAACAGATAATAAAAGACTTGATTATTAGTGATGTTGACCCTGAGACTTACATTAATCAGAAAGGTCTGGTTCAAATTAGTGAGACCTCACAGTTGGAAAAAATAGTAGAGAAGGTAATTGGAGACAATCCTTCTGCTGTTGAGGATTACAGAAAAGGAAAGGAGAAAGTAATTGGCTTTCTTGTGGGAGAGGTAATGAAGTTGACCCGGGGAAAGGCCAATCCCGGCCTGGTTAATGAAATACTCCGGGATAAAATCAAGCAGGAGGTGCAGGATGAAAAAATTAATTAAGTTATTAATTTTTACTGGAGTCATTTCGGGAGTATGTATCGGATGGGACTTAAATGTCAGCGCTCAGGAACTGAAGTTAAAGCCTACTTCTAAGAAAGAAACACAAAAGAAGAAGGATGCTCAGCTTTATGATAATCTGGAACTGTTTGCTACAGTTGTCGACCTTGTTCAGAGAGAATACGTGGATGATGTTAAGCCTAAGGATCTTATTTATGGGGCTTTAGAAGGAATGTTGGCTTCGCTTGACCCTTACAGCCAGTTTCTCGATCCCGAAACCTATCAGGAATTGAAAGTGGAGACTGAAGGGGAATTTGGAGGGATTGGGATTGTGATTGCTATAAAAGACGGCATTTTAACGATTGTCTCTCCTCTTGAGGATACTCCTGGATACAAGGCAGGGCTTGAGGCTGGGGACAGAATTGTAAAAATTAATGGCCAATCCACCAAGGGCATTACTCTTATGGAGGCTGTAAAGAAATTAAGGGGTAAACCAGGTACTGAGGTTATCCTTACAGTGCTAAGAGAGAAAGAGCACAGGTTGATAGATTTCAAAATAGTCCGAGATGTAATAAAGATTAAAAGTATAAAAGAGGCCAAGGTTCTGGAAGATAAAATCGGATATATAAAACTTATGGAGTTTCAGGAAAATACAACATCAGATTTCAAAAAGGCACTCAAAGAACTGGATGCGGAAGGAATTGAGGGGTTAATTCTGGACCTCAGGAATAATCCTGGAGGGTTACTTGATGTTGCGGTTGATGTCACCAGTGAATTTCTGCCTCAGGGTAAACTTATTGTATATACCAAAGGAAGGAGCGAAAAGCAAAACATGGAGTTTAAATCTAAAGGAGGTTCATTTCTGGAGAAGCCGGTCATAGTTTTGATCAATAAAGGCACAGCCAGTGGGGCTGAAATTCTTTCTGGCGCTCTTCAGGACAATAATCGGGCAGTGATAATTGGACAGTCCTCGTTCGGAAAAGCCTCTGTCCAAACCATCATTCCTATGAAGGATGGGTCAGCACTAAGACTGACAACAGCTCATTATTACACTCCTAGCGGGAATCTCATTTCAGAAAAGGGAATACAGCCAGATATAGTTCTCAAGGAAACAAAATTGACAAAGAAGAAAGAGGAGTTGTCTCCCGAGGAGATATTTGAACAGATAGAGAGAGGCAAAGAAAAGATCCCTTCCGAAAAGGAGAAAGAGATTGACCCTGTGTTGGAGAAAGCTCTGGATATAATGAAGGGACTGATTAAATATCGCAGGATGCTTACTAAATCTTAATGAGAATTTTCCTCAAATTTATCCTGGCGTTTCTGCTGATATATTTTTTTCTAAACTCCCTCCCTAAGGATTATACCCCTCGGGTTTCCCATCTGGATATAGAGGTGAGGAAATTGATTTCTGCTTTCGGTATCCAAGAGAGAGACCTCATAACTTCAATGAAAAAAAGTTTCCGAAGGGGGAATAGAAAGTTCCTTTATTTGGGAAGGCAATACCGCATCCATCCTGACTTTCCAGGGAACGAATTCGATTGCGAGATCAAAAAACTTGTCAAAACTCATAAATTTAAAGATGACTGGGGATATACTCCTAATCTTATTCCATTTCTGGAGGAGATAAAGTTTCCTCTGAACATTGCCATTCTTCCAGAGCTTGATTACTCCCGGACGGTGAATATAATGGCTTTAAATGCCGGACATGAAATACTTTTACATCTTCCCCTGGAACCTTTGTCAGGAGAAAAGATGGAGGAAAGGTTAGAGAAGGTAACCATAAGGAAAGATATGACCTCGGAAGAGGTAAGAGAGGTTCTGAGACGATTTTTGAATGGCTTGCAGGGAGTAAGAGGGGTAAATAACCATATGGGCTCTTTGATTTCCAAAGATGAAGATAAACTGCGGGAAATATTTAGAGTATTAAAGAAAAGAAGGATGTATTATCTGGATAGTAAAGTTATTCCAGATTCCGTTGCTTCCAAGGTAGCAAAAGAGGTGGGAATAAGGTGTTTCCAGAGGGATGTATTCATAGATAATAAGGATGATGAGGAATATATAAAGAACCAGATAAGGAAAGGGATAGAGATGGCTCGCAAGAAGGGTTACAGTATAATTATCGGCCACGCTAAATATCATACTCTTCGAGTTATAAAAGAGATGGTTCCGGAAATAATCGAGTATACCATACCTATTAAACTTTCCGGTTTAGAACTATATGAAAGTCCTGGGCATTGAGACTTCATGTGATGAAACGGCTATTGCGGTGGTTGAAGATGGCAGGAAGGTTTTATCAACTATTGTCGCTTCCAGCCTTGCTCTTCATAAACAATATGGGGGGATAGTTCCAGAGATTGCTACCAGGCATCATGTGGAAGTAATTCTGGCTGTGCTGGATAAAGCATTGAAAGATGCCAGTTCTGGATTTCATGATATAGATGTAATTGCGGTTACCCAGGGTCCGGGATTGATAGGCTCGTTGATGATAGGAATAACACTGGCCAAAAGTTTGGCTATGACCATAGGTAAACCCATCGTCACCGTTGACCATATCCTTGCTCATATATTTGCCTGTTCTTTAGATGGAGGACTTCCGCAATTTCCTTTCCTGGGGCTTGTGGTTTCAGGAGGACATACCAGCCTTTTTATAGTTTATGGCTTTCAGAAGTTTAAACTTCTGGGAAGAACCAGAGATGATGCTTTAGGAGAAGCGTATGATAAGGTGGCCAAGATTTTGGGGTTAGGTTTCCCGGGTGGACCTGTGATAGAGAATATGGCTTTACAGGCTATCCGTAGAGATAAAAACATGTTTCCGATAGCAAAAATTAAACATAGTTTTGATTTCAGTTATAGTGGCCTTAAAACAGCGGTGCTGTATTATGTGAAGGAAAGAGATACGTTATCCTCTCAGGAAGTAAATGAAATATGTTATTCTTTTCAGGAAAGCGCTCTCTATTCTTTAATTCCTCCATTAAAGAATGCCATCAGTGAGTTTGGTTTAAAAAGATTGGTTGTGGGAGGAGGAGTGGCAGTAAATAGAAGATTGAGAGAACTCCTTCAAGAGTTGGGAGTTGAACTTCATTTACCATCTTTTCGCTATTGTATGGATAATGCAGCTATGGTTGCAGGTTTGGGTTACTGGGTGTATAATGAAAATGGCGATGCAGGGTTTCAATTTGGCCCGTATTCCACATTTGAGGAAAGATGGAGTTTAGTGCACTGATTAGGTTATTTCTGGCGGGAATATTTTCGGGGTTGATTGGGCTGGAGAGAGAGGTCCATGGACGGGCGGCAGGATTGAGGACTCATATTCTGGTAGGATGTGGTGCCTGTTTGATTATGCTTACATCTTTATACGTCCACGCTATGTATGGCAGTTCAGCAGACCCCGGAAGAATTGCTGCCCAGGTGGTGAGTGGTATTGGATTTCTGGGAGCGGGGACGATTATAAGATTCAGGGCTTCCGTGAGAGGACTTACTACAGCCGCTTCTTTATGGGCTGTTGCTGGTATTGGACTGGCAGTGGGAAGTGGGTTATATCTTCCTGCTACTTATACCACTTTGCTTATAATCTGTGTGCTGTTCTTATTATCGGAGATCGAACGGCGGGTGTTGAGAAGGTCTTTATATAAACTTCTGGTAATTGACACTTACGGAGACATGATGCAATTGAAAAAGGTTCGGGATTTACTTTCGGATTACAATGTAGAGATAAGAGACATGGATATAAAAATCCTGGGCCCTCAGGAAGACAAATATCGGATAGAGATGAATGTTAGAGTTTGGGACAGATACGAGTCAGAGATAGCAAATGAGGTTTCCAGGATTAAAGGTGTTTTAAGTGTGAAATGGTTATAACAAAATAAACACGGGAGGTGAATCATGGCATTGAAGAAAAAAGGCGAACAGAAAGTTTTGGAAGTTAATGCTGAAATGCAGGGAGAATTAACTTTTAAGGATCCTGTGAATCTGATTATCAATGGCAACTTTCAGGGAAAGTTGAATGTCCGGGGGATGCTTTCTATCGGGGAGAGGGCTACTGTGAATGCAGATATACTGGGAGAGGATATTCTGATTGCTGGGAGAGTAGAGGGCAAAATTACCGCTGAGAAACGGGTAAGATTGGTCCCTCCTGCAGATGTGAAAGGGGAAATAAAGACACATTTGCTGGTGGTTGAAGAGGGTGCTGTTTTAAATGGTAGTTGTGTAATGGGAGAGAGAAAGAGCAATTATCTCTCCTTGGATGAGATGGCAGGCTATCTTCAAATAGATAAAGACACTCTTTTAAAATGGGCTGAAGAGAGAAAGGTTCCTTCCATTAGAGAGGGAGGTAATTATTACTTTGACAGAGCAGAGGTGGAAAACTGGCTCTCTCGGGAGAAGGTTGCGTAAATTAGTTACGAGTTCCGGGTTACAAGTTACAAGATGAGGGGTGATGATGGATAGGCTTCTGACACTTAACGAAGCGGCAGAGTTTCTGGGAGTTGATCCTGAAAGTTTTCAGGTTCTGGTTCAGAAATATAATATCCCTCATTATAAAATTGCCGGGAAATTTATTAGATTCTCTCAAAATGAATTGGAAAAATACAGAAAAGAGATAAAGGAGGCCACAAAAACCGTCAGGAGGAAGGTAGAGATTAATGTAAATAAAATCTCTCAGCCTCTGGAATATAAAAGAAAAGATTTAAGCTGGGGTTTAAAATTATATGAATTTTTGAGATTTAATGACTTCTACATTGTAAGTTTTATCATTATAGTTATTTTACTCTACTATATATTCAAATATTGATGTCCAATTTTACATTTGAATTAAGCGCACTTTTAAAAAAATATCGGACTGGAGAAATTTCGGAGGAGGAGATTTTAAAATATCTTAAGTGGTTTCCTTTTTATGAAAATGGCAGGTTTACTTTTGATACTCAGAGGATCCTTCGTCGGAAATTTCCGGAGTTTATATATACACCCAGTAAAGACGTTTCTACTTTGAAAAAATTAATTTCTATTTTGAAAGAAAGCCAGCCTGTAATTCTTACTCGTCTGGAATACAAGAAATATAAAAAATTGAAAAAATATTTTAGAGACCTGAAGTTCAATTCCTGTGCAAGAATCGGTTATTTTCGAATCCCTCGAAAGAAGGAAAGCCTCTGTGCTGTTGTATCTGCAGGAGGAGGAGATATAAATGTGGCAGAGGAGGCGAGTTTAGTTTTGGAAATTCTGGGTATAAATGTGAGGAGATTTTATGACTTGGGATGTGCAGGTTTGGTTAGGTTATTAAGTAAAATAGAGGAGATTGAAAAAGCAAAGTGTGTAATAGCAGTGGCGGGAATGGAAGGAGCTTTACCTGGAATTATAGCTGGTTTGATTTCCAGACCTGTTATAGCGGTTCCTACGAGTGTGGGATATGGGACAAATCTTAAGGGATTTTCAGGGCTTCTTACAATGCTGAACTCCTGTAGTTTGGGACTGGCGGTGGTTAATATAGATAATGGTGTTGGAGCTGCCACAGTAGCGTATTCAATCGTTAAGTCATGAAGGTCCTGGTTATAGACCCCTTACCTTCTCTCAGTGGAGATATGTTTTTATCGGCAGGATATGGTCTGGGGTTTGATATTTTAAAGCTGGAAAAGGTTATTCACAAGTTGGGATTTGCAGATTTTAAAGTCAAAGTGGTAAATAAAAAAGCAGGGCACATTACTGCTAACAGTTTAAAAATTTCACCCCAGCATTCATCTTATGTAGATTTAAAACAGGTCATAAAGAAAATTACTAACCTTAAATTAGATAAAAAAGCCATAGGTATTGCTGTAAATGTGATAAAAAATTTGATTGCTGTAGAACGAGAGCTTCATAAAGAGAAAAGGAGCCATAGAGGAGAGATATTTTCTCTGGATACTGTAATTGATGCCTTGGGGACAGGTATGATTATCACTGAACTTGGGGTTGAGAAATGTTTTTATACTCAGATTTATATACCTCAGGGATTTAATCCTGATTGTGAATATCCATTGCTTGCTCCTGCTACTTTAGAACTTCTTAAGGGGTACCAGTTAAATTACACAGATATAGATCAGGAATTAATCACACCTACGGGGGCGAGCATAATCAATACCTTGTGTACTCCCGAGGATAGGATAACCAGTTTCCATGCTGTTAAAATCAGTTATTCTACTGGTAACAGGATATTCTCTAAAGGAGCCAACTTACTGAGGTTGATTCTAGCGGAAGGAGAATTTCAGGAAAATATTATTTCTGAAGAGATTTATCAACTTATCACTTCTTTAGATGATATTACCTCGGAAGATCTGGCTTATGCTCAGGAGAAATTGTTCTCTTCAGGAGCATTGGATGTCCAGATTTCAACTTATTATGGTAAAAAGAATCGCATTGGTTTCACAATTGTAGTTCTGTGTAGATATGAGAAGATTAAATCGCTTCTTTCCATATTATTTAAACATACCTCTACCTCAGGGGTGAGATGTCAGAAACTGCAACGGTTTGTCCTCCCCAGAGAGATAAAGAAGTTGAGTTCATCATTGGGCAAGATTGGGGTTAAGAGATTTAGAATTCCTGGAGGTGAAAAGTACAAGTTCGAATATCAGGATATTAAGGAGATAGCAGAGATTAATAATATTCCTCTTTTTGAAGTCAAAAACCATTTTAAAAATAAATTAAATACTTGACAATAGAAGTAAATTTATTGTAAATAATATATGATGATTATAAATAAAGCAGTTAAATTACAAAGTATATTAATACTTTTATTTTTTTTACTTTTAATTTTACAATCAAGTTTAGCCAGCAAAGTCCAGTATCCCGAATGGAAGATAAAACTTTCCTATATGTTATTGAGTAAGGGAAAACAGGTATTGAATGACAATCCCCATCTTGCCATTCAGTATTTCAAAAGAGCAAAAAAAATCTATCCTCAAAATATTGAAGCTGAGGAACTTATAAAAGAAGTCGCAAGTAAAGTGGACAACCCAAGTCTTCTCCCAAAACAACGCAGAAAGAAAATAAAAATATTGGCATCTGACATTAACAGTGAGAGTAATTATACACAATTTTCTCAGCAGGATGAAAATTCTGATATACCTCGGGCTCCAGAAAAACACCCTCCCAAAATATATCCCCAAAAACAAAAATCTTCTGTGTCAGAAGAAACCTATTCATTTCAGGATAAAAATGTTATTATTGCTGAATATAAAGGGATAAGCGAAGACGAGGAGTATAAAGCCTGGAAGAGGGGACCTACGATAAATACAGTATTAGATATTTATCATCCCCAGCATCCAGGTAAGACGTTTCCTTATTACAAAAATTATGAGGGATTTAAATTGAATCCTTATTTTGGAGTATGGGCAAATTATGAAGTTGAGAAAGCTCCAGTAGGAATG
>NATI01000060.1 GCA_002085265.1 Candidatus Omnitrophica bacterium 4484_49
AGACAGTATAAAATTGGTGATAACGGATTGGAAGATTTTTATCCTGGAGTGAGAGTGGGAGACCCTAAATCTCTTTTGATAGAGTTTTTCCAGAGGTTGAAAAGTGATGAGAAACTTCCTCAGGAGGTAAAAGAAAAAGTTTTAAATATTTTTAAGAAGAGAGGTCTGGGTGCAAGTGAAGACGAGATAATAGACAATCTTGAAGAAAAAACTCCTGAGAATATAAGATTTGAGTTAAAGGAAGTTATAAAGGATATTATGGCTGAGGAAGATCCCAATCGCAAAGGCAATGCTGAGCAATTGGCAAGGGTAGTTATCCTTCTGGCTGAAATTTGTGGAGCCCAGAGTGTGACTGTTAAAAAATTACAGGATAGTCAAAGGGTCCATATAGACATTGAAAATTTGAAAAAGTCCATTATTATTGATGCCCTGGATAAAGCTTTAATGGCTATAAAGGAATATTGGTCTTGTATTAAAGATTTTTTCACGCATTTACCCGCTACAGAAGAGAACAAAAGAAGGTCTAATGCGATAAAAAAATTTTACCAGAATTATGTGGCAGGACTAATTAACCCCAAGGCAGAGCCAGATGTAGTTATAGAAGAAAAATTAGAAGAGGCGACTTCTCACTTTACTGTAGAATTGAGCGATAGAAGATGGACTGATATGTATAAAGGTCATGTAGGAGATGACTGTGAGCGTGACCTCCATTTTTACGATACCCTGGGGTTTTTAGTGGACCCTGCTATTTTATTATTTAAGATATACGAACAAAATGGCGAGGGTAAAAAGAGATGGATTGGGCATATGGTAGTAGTTATAGCCCAGGATAAAGAAACAGGTGAGCCGGTGCTGGTTGTTGATATCGTCCAGTTAGGAAAGCGCCACTGGTTGAATGGTAAAAAAAGTGGAGAAGCGAGAAAAAAATTTGCCAGTGAGATTTTAGACGGACTCGAAAAATATGCCCGCAAGTTTGGATTTAAGAAAATAGTGTTTGCTAAAAATGAACGAAATGAGAAAGGCGAGATAAAAAGAGGTTATATATCCAACAGGCAAGCGATTGCTGCTGCCATAGAAGATAAAGTGAGCACACGGGAAAGTTCTGAGGATATTCAGTGGGAACTCATCCCTGTAGGGACTGCGGGAGAAAGATACCAGAAATTGACTGCTTCCGGAATAATAGTTCCTGAGGGCCCCGAGTTCTCCGCGAGAAGATTTGTGGGTTTACCGGTTGGTTCTCCCTGGAGATTCAGGGTGGAAGAGGACTTTGGGAGAATAGGGCATTTAAATGATTTCGGCTTCCCTATCTACTATAACACTGCTTTGCAGATATTTGACCTTGATCCAACATACCTCCCTCCTGAACCTTCAGAGCCCTGAACAGGTGAGCAATGTTAGATATTTTGACATTTTTAAAATTTTATGGTATTTATAAAAAAGAGGGGATGAGATGATTATTAGAAAGAGTGGGTTTATTTTATTTATATTTCTTTTCTCCATTTCTCTATGTGGGGAATCGCGGCGGATTAAAAACATTTCAGAGGAATTTGAGGAATATAGTGTTTCTCCTCAGGGTATAGCAGTCATTGATAATGTAACTTATCAATTCCTCCCTGTTTTCAGTGATTACAAGTTACGCAGAATATCTGATGGGAAATTTGCGGTAATAGGCCCCAATGAGGAAATCCGGTTCTATTTTTATACTGTGCCTGTGGGGAATCCTCTATCTCAACAGGAGGCGGTTCATGTTTTTAAAGAGGGACTTCTGGTTCCCCCACGGCCTGATGAGGATACTTTAAGACTTGCCAGACACTTTTTAGAACATCATACCACGGAAGAGGTGAAAAATGCGCTTCTTAAAAATCCAAAAAACGAATGGATGCGCTCTCGTGTCTCCGAAAATAAATGGGCGCGCCTTACTTCTGTTGCCAACAAATTTGGTTTACAGCGCCTGCAAAGATACTTTGAAAAGTTCCATGCCATAGCCCAATATACAGAGGATCCTGAGTTCTCTCACAAAGCAGTCTCTTTTTTATTACTTTTTCAGGACCCGGAAATTGGCTTAAGATACATAGAGGAAGAGTTCCCAGTACCGCCCGGTCCCGGGGCTGATTCATCTCACGATATCATTCAGAAAAAAAAGAAAGCAATTGACCAGGAATATCTGAGTTTTACCGAGGAGTACGTTGGTAATTTAATCGCACCTATTCAGACAGCGCTAACAGGAAGCATATCTGAATCTGATCCCCTTAAGGATCTCCTTAAGAAGGGAGTAGATGTTCTTTTAGAAGATATGTCTATAGGGATGATCGCCATTTTTTACATAGTTTACGAAGAGCAGAAACAACAACAAAAGGAAGACATTGCTGCGGTTTTTGCCCGGGCAGGTATTCCGAATCCGTTTTCCAATCAGAATATTTTGATTCCTCTCGAGGAGATGCAGGAGAAGTTACAGCCTATTCGTGAAGATTTGGAATACCTATTTGATTCTCTTAAAAGATATTTTCAGGAAGAGTTGGTCCCGGTGTATAGAATTGATGGCTCTGGCAGTGAGTTTCTAACTCTGGAAGTTACTCCTTCTGGTACTGTTAATGGGAAATTAATCCGGACATCACGCTCTGTATCTAACAACTCTCTACATCAGGACACAGAGATTGTAGCCACAAAGGGAAGCGACGGTTATTTCTTGGCAAGGGTAGAGGGAGGAACGCCACAGCAGTTAAGGGGTATGGCTCCCGAAGTCAGGATTTCTTCCCGTTCTTTTTATATTGCTTCTCCTTCAGAACCTTCTACAATTGGGAAAAGATACATCTCCACAACTTTCCGCTGGAGGGGATATTTATGGAATAGCAAGACGGTATTTAGATTTGGAGGTAGAAACCATACCCCTCACTTTGTTTACCACCTCCGGATAGATACTACCGGCGGGACAGAGGAATTTTCTTTAGATCTTCAATCTCCGAGTTTGAAATTTATGGAGAAAATCGAGGATAAATACAAAGATTTAGGATGGAGTGGGCATCACTTTAAAATGGAGGAGTTTACCGGCTGGCTTAGAGATTACCTCAGATACCATACTCCGGATGAGCTTGGAGTTTTGCTCCAAAACCTGATTTTACTCCTGGCTCCTGAGGAGCCTGTGGATAAAATTGAGGTTGACCAAACCTCATATATATATTCTTGCGATTTAATTGCGGTAGTTTAAATTTGGATTTAGAGAAGAAAAATAATGAGAACTTTTATAATTGGGTTTCTGGTTTCTTTTGTTTTTCAATTTCCTGTAAGGGGAAATGTTACCTTTCGCAGGGTAAGGGCTTACCGGGTAAGGACCATTTTGGAAAGGGTGGAAAGCAACCTTCGTATTGATTCATCTACTATTGATAGGATAAAGATGGCGGCTGAAGCTACCTCTTCCGGACTGGCACCGGCATTTGTTGTGACCGTAGACGATTCTTTGTTAAAAAATGGCCGTAGAATCAAATTACCAGAAGCCGCAATTCCTGAAAGTAGTTTACTCGGTTTACTCCAGTGGCTGGATATTTTGGAGAAGGGGCACAGGTTGTCTGTTTTAAGTGACGAAATTTATTACCATGATAAGGCTGTGGTTTTGAGGGGGCTGGTTGAATTGGGACAGTCTTATCCCCAGATTTTTGTTTCCAGAATAGAGTCGCTTTGCACTGAGTATAATTCTCAGGATATGGCGTATGTGTTGGGAAAAATAGACAGGGAAGTGGTTAATCACAAATTGAGAGAGATACTTCTGGATGAGGAAATCTCTCCTCAGTTACGCGAACGTGCGGCATTAGCGCTCTCCTATAAGACCGATTCCGAAAGCATTTCCGCTTTACGCCAGGCACTGGGTCCTGAAAGGAGCAGTTTTTACGATGAATTTGGTCTCTGGGTGATTGATATTGGTGTAGAGGAAGAATATAAATTTACTCCCCAGGCATTGGAAGAAATACGCACCGCCCTGAAAAAGATACCCCCTCGGCATCTTGAAGAGGGAGTGAGAGTCATTCTTAAAAGGCCTCCTCAGGCTCCCCGGGAAGTATTTCTGGTGAATGGGGAAAGATATCCGGAGTGGATGGAAGATGAGTTCTCCGAGGTCTGGCGTGCTGTTCCTGCTGGCAGTTATGAGAGTTTCCATAAGATTGTATATGTCAATGAACTGGAAGATGTCGCCCGTATTATTTTTCACGAAGTCGGGCATGGAGTGCATTCTTATATCGTTTCTCAGGAGGACTGGAGAAGGTTTAAGGAATTTCATGACAATTCTACTTCTCTAAAGGAGGATTTTGCTTACCCTTATGGAAGTGTAAATTGTAATGAAGATTTCGCCACCATTTACGAACTGCTACTTTTTGCCCCTGAGGATATTTTAACCCGGGCTGATGGAGAAAGCGAAGTTCTGCGTCAAAAGGTAGGACTGGTCAGGAAATATCTACAGGAGCCCTAATTACAAATTCCTTTCTCTACTTCCAACACACCGCTACATTTTGGGAAAGATGCCTTGATGTGGAAATAGAACCTATCTGCGCAGTTCTAAAAAGTTTTAGATTATAAAATGTTTTATCAAATTTGACAAATTATTTTTAAATATGGCATTATTCAATCAGGTGGAGAAAGGAAGGATGCAGAAAGGGGCGCTTAAAAATAAGGGGGCTTAAAATGAAAAAGAGCCTTTTTTTATTCCTTTTTGGAATTTTTTTGTTTGAGGGAATTTTTATTTCTCCTGTTGGAGATTCTTTGCGAAGGGTAAGGTCCCTTCAGCAGTTTTCCAGATACAAAGCCTTATTCCAGGAATTGAGGCCGATTGTGCAAATAAACCCTATGCTGGCAGTGGGTAATGGTTACTTCAATTTAAGTTTCGAGCAATTTTCCTCTATGGCATTAAGTATTTTTAGTATGCTTTCTGAAAAGTTCAGGGAGACAGCGCTGGAAGAAATGGAAGAGGCGATAAAAATTTTCAAAGATGCTGTGCAGGTTTTTCATAGTGAGTTGAGCAGGAAAGAGATTTTCAGGGATTCAATAATATTTTTTCTGGACAGTTTAGCCTCTATTGACAGAGATGAGATTTCCTGTACATTTATTTCCCTGCTGGAAAGGATATCAGATGTATTCAGCCTTAGGGATACTGAGAAAACATATCAGTACCTTAACTATCTGGGTATCTATCTTAAAAACTACAGAAAATTTGGCAGTAGAGAGCAAAGGCAGAGGGTAATGGAATTAATTACACGGGTATTTGCTATGGACGAAAGAGCCGCTGAGTTGTTACGCCGGGAATTTATCTTAACCGTGGACGGTCTTTCTGCTATACCAGCGACACAAATTCCACCTCATTTGTCAGCAAACATAAGGGCAATAGTTGAGAGTATGCCTGAAGAGATTAAGGAAGATTTGAGTATAATAATGACCTTTTTTCAGGGAGGGGTAAGATATGACGGCATGTGTTCAGACATTAGATTTGATTCCGCGGTAGGAGTGGGGAGCATGGGATGGGAAGGTATACGGGAACAGGTTTTTATTCACGAACTGGGGCACATTGTTCAGAAAAATTCCATATTAGCCTGGGAGGGATTTAAAGAATTATTTTCAGCCTCTAAAAGTGAAAGTGATTTTCTGGAAAGTTCCAATCCTCACAATCCTGAATACCATAGGACAAATTTTATGGAAGATTTTGCAGATTCATTCATTAGATACTGCTTGGATAGCATAGCCGCCTGTAGAGAGATGGAGCAGAAAGGGTCCGAGATATTGAAAGAGAAATTTAAAATAATTGTCTCGCTTTTCAGTTTTCAAAGAGATGGGAAAAGGTATGCTTACATATATAGAACCACTTTATCGGGCAAACCCTTAACAGTAAAAAGGGCAGTTGTTCCTTTAGACGAAGAGGGTATACCGG
>NATI01000061.1 GCA_002085265.1 Candidatus Omnitrophica bacterium 4484_49
AGTTTTTTAATTAAGCGTTTCATTTGTAATAAGTTAAAAACTTTTTAAATTTCTATATTTATTATGCCATATATTTTGCCAGGAGTCAAATTGGGTTATATTTTTTTCAGGATTCTATGTTCAGAGCTTAGCTTCGAACAAAAATGGGTGGATGCGTCAATGCGGAGAGAATGTCTGAGGAATAAAAGTTGACAAAAGAAGCGTCGCTCGTTGTGTCAACTTTTGGGAACATTACACCATATTCCTTTTGTTCAGAGCTAAGCTTCGAACAGAGGAGGTTATTTTGTGCATTTCTTTTATACTTGCAACTAAAAATTTGCGAAAAATAGTTTACACTACTGGGATAAAATTTTATTTGAGTTCATATGATTTTTTCCATTATAATTACTTGAAAAAGAAGGAGGTGGTATATGGCGCAAAAAGGTTCAGAGCTCAAAGACAAACTTTCTCTGCTCTGGAAAAGGACGAGGAAAGATTTGGATGCAATGGTTTCCGAGACCAGTAAGTTGATTAAAAAGGGCGAAAAACAGGTAAAGGAAATTTCCGAAAAAAGCAGGTTGAAACTGGAAATTATGAATTTAAAACTGAAGAGGGAAAAATTGTATTATACTCTGGGCAAAAGCATCGCTGGCATTTCTCCATCCAAGTGGACTCAGAATAAGAAAATAGAAAAAATCATTGCCGAGATTAAAAAACTTAACAGGGAAATAACCAAGAAAGAAAAACAGGTTAAAAATATTTAGAAGTAAAAAGCTCTGTAAGATTAAAAGTAAGCATCACCCATTTCTGGAGGTGAAAAAATGTTCAGCAGGGAGTGGTTTCTATATGTATTTGGGAGATGGATTCTGCTTTCGGGAATAGCCGGTGCGCTGGTTCAGTATCTGTTTTCAGACATCTGGGGAATAGCGACCATCCCGGCGTTTCTACTAAACCAGTTCTGTCTGGCGTGTGTTTTCTGGTATGTGGATAAATACATATTCAGGTCCCATCTTAAAAACATTGCTGATTTCTTCAGGTTCCCGAGGGTCAAGGGAGAATTTGACTGTCAGCGGGAATTCTGTAAAATCGAAGAGGAGTTCAACGATTTTAAAAATAGTTTCACGCCCGGCCCTCAGAACGTAAACAGGTGGCTCAATGAATTCTGGGACCTGATGCACGCCTGTGAGATGATGGAGAGGATTTTACGAGAAAAGGGTTATCCCATCGACGAGGAGAGGAAGCGTATAATTAACGAAAATTTTGCCCGTGGTTTATATAAGTAAGTTTTAAAGTATTTTCTGTCCAGAGCTGTATATCTGGATGGATAATTCCTGGCTTGCTGCAGGTTAAGATCGTTTACAGTAATAAGATTTATCCTTGCTAATTTTTTTTTCTGATTTTAAACTATATTTACCATTAGCGATTGGCTATTTGCACCTGGCTGATATGCCCCACTAGCTCAGTAAGGAAGAGCAGCGGTTTCCTAAACCGCGTGTCGCAGGTTCGAGTCCTGCGTGGGGCGGAGAAGAGAGTCACAAATTACAGGTTACAAGAGATGAGAGAATGTGGCATTTTGAGAGACTGGAAGTATGACGGGTCAATGGATTTGGTAAATAGAATTTATGAAATCACCCAAGATTTTTCTACACAAGAAAGGTATTCTTTGATAAATCAGATGATAAGAGCTGGTATTTCACCTCCTGCTAATATAGCCGAAGGATGTAGCAGGGATTCTCATAATGATTTTTATAGGAATGTAGGTAAGATGCTTTCAGGTTTAATTAATTCCATTGACACATAACATGTAACTTGTAACTAATATGATTGACTTACACACTCATACGTTACTCAGTGATGGAGCGCTTATCCCTTCTGAACTTGTCCGCAGGGCAATGGTGAAAGGATACAAGATTATAGGACTTACTGACCATGTTGATTCCTCTAACATTGATTTTGTTCTTCCCCGTGTTATCAAAGTTGCAGATGACCTCAACTGTGCGTGGGGAGACAGAATTAAAGTGATACCGGGAGTTGAGATAACCCATGTTCCCTTACAGTTGATTCCGGAATTGATAAAATATGCTAAAAGTCAGGGTAAGGTTCTGGTGGTAGTTCATGGAGAATCACCGGTAGAGCCGGTAATTGAAGGTACCAATAAAGTCGCAATTGAATCCCGAGCAGACATTCTGGCTCATCCGGGGTGGATTGATGATGAAATAGCGAAGATGGCAAAGGAAAAAGGGGTATATTTAGAGCTCACAGCCCGCAGTGGACACGATAAGGCAAACAGGCACATTCTGGATGTAGCCAGACGTAATAATGCCCCTATGGTTTTTAATACCGATGCCCATGACCCTGATGACCTTGTAACTGAGAGGCAATTTAAACTGATTCTGGAGGAGGACCTAAATCTTGCATCTCAAGAAATTGAGCAGTTGAGGGAAAATTCTCGTCGGTTAGCCAGGAAATTCATTGGATGAAAGTTAAGTTTCTTCACGTTGCAGATTTCCATTTAGATAGTAAATTTTTACCTCTGGGTGAATCCCAAAAGGTTCGCACGCGAAGAAAAGAATTAGCAGAGACATTTAAAAAATTTATTCAATTTGCGAATCTCCTTAAGGAACAGGAGGGACTGGATTTCATTTTAATTGCTGGGGATTTGTTTGAGCATGACTGTTACTCTCCTCATACTTTGAAGACTCTTTTATTTTATGGGCTGGAGAATCTGAAACCATTACCGGTGTTCATCGCCGCCGGTAACCATGACCCTCTGGTGAGTGATTCCCCTTATGTGACTTATGACTGGCCTTCAAATGTTCATATTTTTCCTGACAGTTTCCAGAGGGTTGAATTCCGACCGGATGTCCATATTTATGGAATTTCTGTCACTCCTCAGAATTTGGGCAATAATGTGCTTCAGGAGTTAAAAATCTCTAATCCGGAAGTTATAAATATCGTGGTATTCCATGGGGCAGAGAAGAGCAGCGAGAAGGAATTATTCGGGGACTGTTTCCCTTTTTCTGGTGAGGATATGGCAGCCCATCCCTGTGATTATTTTGCCCTCGGGCATTATCATAATTTTAGAAAGGTCCCCCTAGGAGGAGATAATATCAGGGGATATTATTCTGGCTCTCCGGAGCCGTTAAATTTTAAGGAACTCGGAGAACATTATATCCTGAAGGTAGAGGTGGATAAAAACAGCGGAGTCAAGGTGGAACCGATTTCGTTCCAGAGAAGAATTTATAAGCAGGTGGAAGTAGATTGTTCAGGGGTAAGTTCTCTGGAGGATGTCAAGGTGCTTATAAAAGAGTGCAGAGACGAATCTGCAGTTGTTAACCTGGTTCTCAGAGGAGAAATCGACCCTGATATCAGGATTGACCTTGAAGAACTGGCTGAATTTATCCGGGAGGAGAATATATTCTTTTCGGTTAGAATTAAAAACGCCACTCATTCTGAATATACCTCCGAGATGATTAATTCTTCACCCCTGGCGAAAAGTTTTCTGGATGTTGTTGAGAAAAACAAAGATAAATATCCTCCCCAACTTTTATCTGTAGTGGTTAAACTGGGTCTGGATGGGATATTTATACGGGAGGTCAGAAACTGGGATGAAATTTGAAGAACTGGAAGTCCTCGGTTTTGGGAGATTAAAATCAGGGATGAAAATTTCCTTTTCTCCCCGCTTAAATGTTATACTTGCTCCCAATGATAGGGGAAAATCCACCCTCCAGCAGGCTATGTTTGCATTTTTATATCCTTTCGGAGATTCCAAGACCGATGAAGGGCGAAAGTTGAGGAGAAAGTATAAACCTTGGAAGGGCAATAATTACGGCGGTATAGTTATATTTTCTCTGAATTCCGGGAGGAGATTCAGACTGGAGAAGATTTTTGGAGACTCTCCCCGCGAAGATAAAATAGGGGTATTTGAATCCTCTGACGGATACTGGAAGCCAGTAAAGATTAAACATCAGGATAGGTATCTCGGGCTTCTTACCGGACGTCATTTTCTGGGAATTAGCAGAGAGGCATTTGAAGGTATAAGTATCGTGAAGCAGTTTGACGTCGCCAGATTGGGGGAGAAGGGTAAGATTCTTGACGAGTTACGGGCGACAATTGAAATGGGCAGGACAGGACAGGGTTTACCTTCAGCGATTAAGAAACTTGAGGATAAGAAGAACAAAATCGGGATGCCGGATAAGAGAGGGAAACGCACAATAGCAGGGAGTAAACAACTGAGGCTGGAGGAAGTTGAACGTGAGATTCATAATGTCAGAGAACAATTAAAGAAAATAAGGGAACTGTTTCTGGAGCAGAAAAGAGCCCAGGATAATTTGAACCGGGAGAAGAGGAAACTTCAGGAGGTAATCCTCCCCAAAATCGAATTGCTCACCACAACGCTGGGCATTAAACTTGCAAGTCTGAAGACAGAATTTGACTCCATCCCTCAGGAATTGCGAAGGCTCAGTTTTAAGGATATACAGAATCTCCGGAATTATCATAATTTTCTCCAGGAGGTGATTATCAGGCTGGAGGCGAAAGACGAGGGTATAAATAAAATCTCACGTTCTCTGAGAAATAACTCTTATCTCACTATTTTTTTCTCCCTCTCTGCTTTATTATTTCTGTTTTTGAGTTTTCTGTTTAAACTCACATCTGCTGGACTTATATTTATATCTATATTTTTATTTCTTCTCGCAGGGGTCATTTCCCTTTTGATTATTAACCGTAAGGAGAAAAACAGTCTGTCCAGAGAAATTGTTAATCGCCAGACGCTCATCAGGGATTTTGTTGACCATAGCAAAGAACTGGGAATAATTGAAAATACTCGTGAGGATATTGATGATGTTCATATTTATGTCCGGTTATGGGAGGACTTGTTGTCAGAACTTGGAGTTTCCAGTATGGAGGAACTGGAAGAGAAGTGGCAGAGAGCCAGAGAACTTTTCGAGATAATAACCAGAGCCGAGAAGCTCAACATCGCTATTCCTTCTCAGCCATCTTCACAAGAAGAAGTGGATTTGAAAGAGATGGGAGATGAACTTGAGACCTATGCTCAGTTGTTAGCGGAGAAGAAGATATGTGAGGGTAACATTCAGAATATCCAGAGCCAGATCGACTCTTATGACCGCACGATAAGTAATTATGTGGTAGAGGATGACCTTGCAGTTCTTTATTCTGAAAAGGAAGTTCTGGAGGAGGAATTAAATACTCTTACTGTTTATCGCCAGGCACTGGAATTGAGTATAGAATTTCTGAAGGAGGCGGGTAAGTCACTTTATGCTCAGATCAGTCCTTACCTCAATCAGTTTGTGAATAAATACTTCCGACATTTAAGCGGGGAGTATGAATTTGTAGAGGTAAGTCCTGACTTGGATTTAAAATTGAAACCCAGGGGTTTCACGGAAGTGGTGGATGCCGATAATATAGGTAAAGGCATGCAGACCGGTCTTTATCTTTTCCTGCGGCTGGCTATTATCTCCTTATTTGCTCATAACCGGGGAGAGTCCTTGCCGTTTATCCTTGATGAAACCTTTAATGTCCTGGATGATTTTTCAGAAAATCGACAGAGAAGATTTCTGGAACTGCTTCTGGAAGTGACCAAAGATTACAATATCCAGTGGATTTACTTTACCTGTCAGAAATACGGCCAGTATCTGCCCATAAAGAAGTTCCTTCAGGAGAAAGGTTATGTGGTTAAAGAACAGGGCATAGACGATTTTCTGATTTTGCAGGGAGGTGAAGATGAAAGTGAACTTGGTGGATAGAGTAGAACTTCCGAATTTAAAATTGTTTAAAAGAGGTAAGGTCAGAGATATTTATGAACTGGATGACAGGTTGTTAAACTGGACTCGTATTCTGAAATACTGGAAGGCAGAACTATGGTTGTAAAAAAATCTCAGCCGATACCGTTTGAATGTGTGGTTAGGGGATATCTTGCTGGTTCTGGCTGGAGGGATTATAAAAACACTGGCGAGGTTTCGGGAATAAAACTTCCCCCGGGGCTTAAAGAAGCAGAGAAACTGAAAGAGCCGATATTCACTCCGTCCACCAAAGAGGAAACAGGGCATGATATGGCAGTTACATTTGATTATATGGTAGATAAAATTGGTGTCGATATTGCCAGCAGGGTAAGGGAAAAAAGTATTGAACTTTATAAATATGGAGCAGAATACGCCGAGCAGAGAGGAATCATAATTGCCGATACCAAGTTCGAATTTGGGATTCTGGATGGGGAGCTTATCCTGATTGATGAACTGTTCACCCCTGATTCTTCCCGTTTCTGGCCTAAGGATGAGTATCAACCGGGTAAATCTCAGGTTAGTTTTGATAAACAATATCTCCGGGACTGGCTGGAATCCACCGGCTGGGATAAAACTTCTCCACCTCCCAGACTTCCTCAGGATGTTATTCACAGAACCAGCGAGAAATATCGTCTGGCATTTAAAATGCTGACCGCAAGAGACATCCTGTGACTTACTGGAAACAACCGGGGTTATCTACAGTTATCTGATTGTAATGGTATTAAAAGGTAAATTTAAACCACTGAGTAGCAGAAGTAGGTTCAAAAAGGAAATTTCAATCCCGGATAAAGTGCAGCACTTCAGTATTCCCTCTCTGAGAAGGGAAGACTTTTCTGTTTTTAAATTTTAAATTACCGGAAAGCAAGTTTTTGATATAACTGTTTACATATACGGCGTGTTTTCCTCCCACCCAGGGTAAACTGGCGTTCATCCAGTGCACATACCAGATACCGTTTATATCCTTTTTGGCTGTGGTGGGTAAATTGGCAGGGTTAATTTTTACAACCTCTGCCTTCCCTTTATAGTAATAACTGAAAACAGTATAACAGAACCTCGGGAATAACCAGATTTGTTCATCTTTTTGAGTTTGAGAATTCAGATACTCTGCAATTTCTCCCCAACTACTTTTGGGAATCGTGTAATAAATATAGAGGTTGTTACAGACCATAGGCCCCCAGGTTATAATTATTACCAGAAATATCTTTTTAGATTTTATACTCTCCAGCGATTTTGCCCAGCAGATTGCCAGAAAAGGAAACAGATAGAACAGATATCGGGATTCAATTTTATAACTGAATAAGAAGGGGATGATAGATAGCAGAAAGTAGAAGAGGGAAATTCGCCTCTCGGGATTATTGAACTTAGTCGCTCCCACTATATAAGCCACGGAAAGAATGAGGATTAAAGATAAGGATAGAAATCCGAGATTTAAAATAGACACTGCAATTCCACTCAGCCCTGCTGTTTCCGAGAAGAAGTCCAGTAGCCAGTAATGGATGAAATTCAACTGCTCTCCGGGATTAAACCTCTGTTTGATGTAAAAACTTTCAATTCTTGAGAACCGGGAATGTGCGAATATAGTGTAAAACAGGGGAGAGAGGAGAACAAAGCACACCATGTTTATAATCACCAGTTTCTTCGCCCTTTGATTATTGAGGTTGAATAGCAGGTATAAATTGAGTATTACAAAAGGGAGAAGAGCGATACTTCCGTTCAGCAGAAACAGAAATATGAGGAGGGAATAAATTTTGTAACCCTGAGTTTCGCCTTTCAGGATTTTGAGGAATTCCGTTATCAGAAAGATGAAGAGCAATACAGCCATTCCATACATTCTCGCCTCTTGAGATAATCCGATCCCATAGGGGGAAATTCCGAAGATTACAAAAGCCAGGAGCCTGCTTTTTTCAGAACTTAACACCTTTCTTGATAATATAATGAAAAACAATATGGAGAACACACTGGCAAGAAAGGAAGGTAACCTCAGGGATAATTCGCTGGCGCCGAATAAATTCACCCACAATTTCAGAAATAAGAAATAAGATGGAAAGTGGCCTGCAGCAAGCCGGTTTTTGATTAATTCAGTTATATTTAAGTGGGTTGCAGTATACCAGCTGAAACCTTCATCTACCCATAGAGAATGGGAGCCAAGTTTAAGAAGCCGG